>NZ_JBRREK010000056.1:0-26074 GCF_056760235.1 Stenotrophomonas sp. STEN018 | reverse complement strand
ACTTTTGTGTTCTCCTTTGGTTTCCCCCCCGCCCCCCGCGTCATAAAATCTGGCGCGGTGGTCGCCGGGGGGGCCGGCACCCCCCTGGGCCCGCCGCGACCACCAGCATCAGTTTGAGGCTGATGCGCATCGATTACTGCGCGGTGTAGACGATTTCGACGCGACGGTTCTGCGACCAGCAGGACTCGTTCGAATCGGTGCACACCGGACGCTCTTCGCCATAGGACACGACGGTCAGCTGCGAAGCCGAACCACCGTTGGCCTGCAGAGCCGAGTTCACGCCGTTACCACGACGCTCGCCCAGTGCCTGGTTGTAAGCGCGGCTACCGCGTTCGTCGGTGTTGCCCTGCAGGGTGATGCGCGAGGACGGACGGTCACGCAGGTACTTCGCGTGGCAAGCCATGATGGCCTGGAACTCCGGCTTGACCGAATCCTGGTCCAGGTCGAAGTAAACGACGCGCTGACGCAGGCAGGCGTCGGTGTCCAGATCGCCCGGGCCGTACAGGCCGGAGGTGGACGGGCCGGTCGGCTGGGTGGTGCTCGAGCCGTTATCAACCGACGGCTGCGCCGGCTGTTCCTTGACCTTCTTCGAGCAGCCAGCCAGTGCGACTACCGACAGCAGCGAAACGAGCAAAACACGAGTTGACTTGTTCATGGCTATACCTAGTGGCTCCTGGCCAATGTTGGGATTAATGCTTGCAGAGATTAACATTTTATCAACGCGCAGTGCGGTACGGACCCCATGCCGGTTCGCGCACATCGCCATCGGCCAGCACCAGGCGCTGACGCACCCGGCCATCGGCCGACACTTCATACAACACACCACGCCCACCTTCACGAGCGGCGTACAGAATCATGCTCGCGTTGGGCGCAAAGCTCGGCGATTCGTCCAGCGAACCCGGCGACAGCGTGCTCCAGCGCGCCGAACCCAGACTGCTGTCCATCATCGCGATCTTGTAGCTGCTGCCAGCCCCTTGTGCAACAGCGATCTTCTTGCCGTCAAAGGATACGCTGGCCTTGGCGTTGTAGTTGCCCTGGAAGGTCACCCGGCTGGCGCTGCCGCCAGTGGAGGCCACCTGGTAGATCTGCGGGCGGCCGCCGCGATCGGAGGTGAAGTAGACCGAGCTGCCATCGGCAGACCAGGTCGGCTCGGTGTCGATGCCAAAGTGGTTGGTCAGCTGGGTCAGCTGCTTGCTACCCAGGTCCATCACGTAGATTTCCGGGTTGCCGCTGCGCGACAAGGCCAGCGCCAGGCGGCGGCCATCCGGCGAGAACGACGGCGCGCTGTTGATGCCACGGAAGCTGGTCAACAGTTCACGGCCACCGGTGGCAATGTCCTGCACATAGATGGACGAGTTGCCGCGCTCGAAGCTGACATAGGCCAGCTTGCGGCCGTCCGGGCTCCAGCTCGGCGACAGCAGCGGCTCGGCCGAGCGCACGATGGTCTGCGGGCTGTAACCGTCGGAATCGGCCACCATCAGCGCATAGCGCATATTGGCGCCGCTGCCGCTGGCGGTGATGTAGGCGATGCGGGTCCAGAAGGCGCCACGCACACCGGTGATCTTTTCGTAGATCGCGTCGGCCATCTGATGGGCGACATCACGCATGGCGCTGGAACGTGCGGTCATCGCCAGGCCGAGCATGCGCTCACCCTTGGCCACGTCGAACAGTTCGTACTCCACACGGTATGCGCCGGCACCGGCGTCCTGCACCCGCCCGACTACCAGGTAGTCCTGCTTCAGCGCGCGCCAGGTCGGGTATTGCACCTCGCTGCCACGGCTCGGGCGCTCAGCGATCTGCGCTTCGGGCAGGTTGCGGAACTGGCCGGAACGGTCCAGGTCGGCACGGACCACGGCGGCCACGTCGGTCTGCGGCGCACCGGCCGAGCCTTGATAGGCCATCGGCACAACCGCGATCGGCGTAGCCGATGCGTTGCCGCCAATGATGTCGATTTCCAGTCCCTTCTGCTGTGCCATCGCCGCAATCGGCAACAACAGGGCAGTGAGGGCAAGCAGCCAGCGAGGCATTTTCTTCATGGGGCGCTCAACAGTACGGGCGAAGATAAAAAGGGATAGCAGCAGCAAGATGAATACTTTCGCAATCATGAACGAACTATTGCGTGAAATTTCTTCATCCGCCGTAAAACCACCCCGGTTAAAAGGTTTCCATTGAAAACAAACCGCCGGAAGGAACCCGGCTACTCAGCGATCCTGCGCCTCGAAGTTGAAGTTCAAGTTGCGCTGGAACACCGATTCGAAGCCCCGGTAGGGCAGCGGCTGCGCGCGACGCACAGCGGCCTCGACCGAACGTTTGCCGGCTTCGTCATAAGGGCAACCAGCCCCGAATTCGACGTCCATCACCTCACCGCCCGGCAACTGACGGATGGTCAGCCGGCAACGCTGGCCGCG
This sequence comes from Stenotrophomonas sp. STEN018, assembly GCF_056760235.1. Taxonomy (NCBI): domain Bacteria; kingdom Pseudomonadati; phylum Pseudomonadota; class Gammaproteobacteria; order Lysobacterales; family Lysobacteraceae; genus Stenotrophomonas; species Stenotrophomonas sp. STEN018. Next base: position 23,666 of record NZ_JBRREK010000056.1, on the reverse strand, counting down.
CGGAATCGAGTCCGGACGTATCCACTGATTGAGCACGGCCTGCTGGATCGCTGCAGCATACTTGGCGGTCAGGTCATTGCTGGTACCGCCCTGCCCTGGCGACGGCGTGCTTGGCCCGCTGGTGCCGCTGCTGGTCGACGACGCCTGCGCACGGGCGCGGGCATCAGCCACCTGACGCAGGCGCTGCTCGGCCAGCTTGGCCTCGCGCTCGGCCTGCTCGCGCTTGCGGCGGATCTCAGCGATCTTCTGCTGGCGTTCCTGCTCGGCCTGGGTCTCACTGGCCTGGCGCTGCTGGTCGGCGATCTTCTTACGGTCCGCCTCTTCCTGCTGCTTGGCCAGACGCAGCTTCTGCTCGGCCTCTTCCACGCGCTTGCGCTCGGTCAGGTCGATCTGCTCCTGGCGACGCTTGGCTTCCTGCTCCTGCTTGGCCTTCTCCTGCGAGATGGCCAGCGCGCTGACCCGCTCCTGGTCAACAGTGTCCGGCTGGGCAATGCGCTCCTGGGCGTTGTGCTGCTGCGGGGTGGGCGCGTCCTGCGGCTTGGGCTCGGGGATGGGCTGCGGCGGCGGCACGGTATCTTCCGGCACCGGTTCGGGCTGCGCCTCTTCCACCGGCTCGGGCAGATCAGGCAGTTTTTCCGAGGCGCGCAGGGCCTGCCGCGCGGCCGAGGCTTCGGCGGCGGACAGCTGCATGTTGGCTTCCAGCGCCGGGTCGCCGGCGGCAGCTTCGGTGCTGCGCGAAGGCGACCAAACCCAGGCAATGATGAAAATCGCCGCTACCAACAGGTGTACCAGCAGTGCCAGTACGACCGGCAGGCCCCACTCGTTGCGGTTGTCGTGCGGCGGTGGCAGTGCGTCAGCGTGCATCGGTCGCCAGACCCACCTTTTCGATCTTCGCGGCCTTGATCACGTCCATGGCGTCCATGACCTTTTCATAGGCCACGCTCTTGTCTGCGGCCACGATCACCCGCAACGCCTTGTCCTGCGAAGCCAAGGCGCTCAGCTGCGCCTGCAGCGCGGCGGCATCCATGGCTTGCGGGTCCTTGGCTTCAGGCAGCTTCAGGCTCATCTGGCCATCGGCACGTACCGAGACCACGATCGGGTCCTGCTTGCTCTCCAACGCCTTGGCGGTGGAACTGGGCAGGTCGACCTCAAAACTGAGGGTCAGCAGCGGCGCGGTCACCATGAAGATGATCAGCAGCACGAGCATCACGTCGATGTACGGCACGACGTTGATCTCGGACTTGAGCTTGCGGCGCTTGCGGCGGGGAATGGCGGCGGTCATAGATGGGCTCCTGCGGTCAGAGGAAGGCGCTGGCGCACTTACTCGTCGCTGCCGCTCTGCTGGCGCTGCAGGATGGAGCTGAACTCCTCGGCGAAGGTTTCATAGCGCACCGACAGTCGCTCGACACGGGTGGTAAAGCGGTTGTAGGCCCACACCGCCGGGATCGCCACGAACAGACCGATCGCGGTGGCAAAGAGGGCTTCGGAAATACCCGGCGCAACCGAGGCGATACCAGCCTGCTCACCGCTGCTGATCATGTCGTGCATGGTCACCATGATGCCGAACACGGTGCCGACCAGACCCACATACGGGGCGGTGGAACCGATATTGGCCAGCAATTCCAGATTGCGCTCCAACCCGTCCACTTCGCGGGCATAGGTGGTGCGCATGGCGCGCTGCGCGCCTTCCAGCTGGGTGCGGCCATCAAAGGCGCGACGGCCCTGCAGCCGCGAGTATTCGCGGAAACCGGCTTCGAAGATGGCTTCCAGGCCATCAACCTGACGGTTGCGGTCGGTGGCCGAGGAATACAGCTTGCCGAGGTCGGCGCCTGACCAGAAGCGGTTCTCGAAGTCGCTGGCCTCGTTGTCGGCGGCCTTGAACACACGGGCCTTGCGGAAAATGATCACCCAGCTGATGAACGAGCCGGCCAACAGCAGCAGCACGATCAGCTTGACCGGGATACTGGCCTTGATCATCAGGTCCAGGTAGTTGATGCCGCCGCCATGGCTGGCCTGCGCCACGGTCTGCGCGGCGGCGGCGCTGACGTCGGCTGGCAGGGCCTCGGTCACGGTGGCCTGCAGGGCCAGAAGCAAAGCGATCATCCGATCTTCCTCAGTGTTGCTTAAGCGGGTTGTGTTTGAAGGGGTTTCAGTACTGCGTAAAGCGTGTCATCGAGTGCCTGCGGACGGAAGTCGCGGGCCCCGACGGCGGCAAGGCGGACCTGCGCCGTCGCCAGCACCTGGTCATCGCGCATCACCGCCTGCGCCATCAGCAGGCTGGCCCGCCGGCATTGCAGCAGTTCCACCGTGGTGGTCAGCGCATCGTCCAGCTTGGCCGGCTTCAGGAAATCCAGGTTCATGGCACGGACCACGAATACCTGGCCGTCACCGCAACGCATGGTTTCCTGACCATAGCCGAGGGCGCGCATCCATTCGGTCCTTGCCCTCTCCATGAAGGCCACATAGCGGGCGTGGTACACCACGCCGCCAGCGTCGGTATCTTCCCAGTAAATGCGTGTCGGCCAACTGAACCGAGACTCATTCGTCATCGCGTTGCTCCGCGAACAGGTCCACCGGCGCCGGTGCCGCCTTGGGTTTGAGGCCCAGATGGCGGTAAGCCTTGTTGGTGGCCATGCGCCCGCGGGCGGTGCGCACCAGGAAGCCCTGCTGGATCAGGAACGGCTCGACCACGTCTTCCAGCGTGCCGCGCTCCTCGGAAAGCGCCGCAGCCATCGATTCGACCCCAACCGGACCACCATCGAAATATTCCACCAAGGTGCGCAGCATGCGTCGATCCAGCTCATCGAAGCCTTCCGGATCGACCTTCAGCATCTGCATCGCGGCCTGCGCCACGGCCTGGTCGATATGCCCGGCGGCCTTGACCTGGGCGTAATCGCGCACGCGCCGCAGCAGGCGGTTGGCGATACGCGGGGTGCCGCGCGAACGGCGGGCGATCTCACCAGCGCCTTCGGCACTGCAATCGATGCCGAGGATGGCTGCCGAACGCCGCACGATGCGGGTCAGCTCCTCGGCCGAATAGAACTCCAGCCGCTGCACGATGCCGAAACGATCGCGCAACGGCGCGGTCAGCAGGCCGGCGCGGGTGGTGGCGCCAATCAGCGTGAACGGCGGCAGATCCAGCTTGATCGAGCGCGCGGCCGGGCCGTCGCCGATCATGATGTCGATCTGGAAATCCTCCATCGCCGGGTACAGCACTTCCTCGACCACCGGCGAAAGACGATGGATTTCGTCGATGAACAACACGTCATGCGGCTGCAGATTGGTCAGCAGCGCGGCCAGATCACCGGCTTTTTCGATCACCGGGCCGGAGGTGACGCGCAGCGCCACACCCAACTCATTGGCGATCACATGGCTGAGCGTGGTCTTGCCCAGCCCCGGCGGGCCGAAGATCAGCACGTGATCCAAGGCCTCGCGGCGGGCCTTGGTAGCCTGGATGTAGATATCCATCTGCTCGCGCACCGGTGCCTGGCCGAGGTAATCGGCCAGACTGCGCGGGCGGATGCTGGCGTCAGCGGCGTCATCCTCGCGGGTGGCGCCGGCGCCGATGATGCGGTCGTCAGTCATATCGCAATTATGCGCCAAGCACGTCGCATCCGATCAGATTTCCACCTGCGCGCCCAATTCCACCAGCCGGTTGCCCGGTATGCGGAAGAAGCCGGTGGCAGGCGCCGCGTTGCGATGCATGAAGGCGAACAGCTTGTCGCGCCAGATCGGCATGCCACGGTTGGCGCTGGCCACGATGGTCTCGCGGCTGGCGAAGAAGGTGGTATCCATCGGGTCGAAATAGATGCCGCCATGGTCGCAGGAGCGCATCAGCGCCAGCGGAATATCCGGCGTTTCCATGAAGCCATAGCGCACGTAGACACGGTAGAACTCATCACCCACCGAATCGATGCGCAGGCGCTGGCCCTCGGCCGCATACGGCATCGGCAGGGTTTCCACGTGCAGGAACACATTGCGCTCGTGCAGCACCTTGTTGTGCTTGAGGTTGTGCATCAGCGCATGCGGGACCACGGTCGGGTCGGCAGTCAGGAACACCGCCGTGCCCGGCACCCGCACTGGCGGCGCCAGCATCAAACCCGGCAAGAATGTGTCCAGACGGATACCGTCCTTGCGGATCTCATCACGCAGCAGCTCGCGGCCACGCCGCCAGGTGCGCATCATCGTGAACAGCACCAGCCCAAGCACCAGCGGGAACCAGGCTCCCTGCAGCAGCTTGGCGCCATTGGCGATCACAAAGCCAAGGTCGATGAAAAGGAAGACCACGCACAAGGCGACGATGGCGTGGCGCGCACGCGGCCACAGTACTCGTGCCACCAGCGCCAGCAGCAAGGTGTCGATCAGCATCGTGCCCGACACCGAGATACCGTAGGCCACGGCCAGATTACTGGAGCTGCGGAACGCCAGCACCAATCCGAACACCATCACCGCCAGGCCCCAGTTGATGCCTGGGATATAGATCTGGCCGATGGTGTCGTGCGAGGTATGCAGGATGCGCATGCGCGGGATGTAACCCAGCTGCATCGCCTGCCGCGACACCGAGAACGCACCGGTGATCACTGACTGGCTGGCAATCACCGCCGCCATTGTTGCCAGCAGGATCATCGGTATCAGCGCCCACTCCGGCACCGCCTCGAAGAACGGATTGGCCACCGCGTCCGGGCGCTGCAGCACCAGCGCGCCCTGCCCCAGATAGTTGAGCACCAGGCATGGCAGCACGAAGAAATACCAGGCATGGCGGATCGGCGGCGCACCAAAGTGGCCCATGTCCGCATACAGCGCTTCACCACCGGTCACCGCCAGCACCACCGCGCCGAGGATGAAGAGGCCGTGCCAGCCATGTTCCATGAAGAAGCGCGCCGCCCACAGCGGATTGAAGGCCTTGAGCACTTCCGGTGCGGCAATCACGTTCCAGATGCCGATCGCGGCCAGTGACAGGAACCAGATCGTCATCACCGGCCCGAACACCTTGCCCACCTTTTCGGTGCCAAAGCGCTGCGCGGCGAACACCGCCGCCAGCACCACCAAGGTGATCGGCACCACGAAGTGGCCCAACCCCGGCGCCGCGACTTCCAGGCCCTCGACCGCACCCAATACCGAAATGGCCGGGGTAATCACGCCGTCGCCGAAGAATAGTGAGGCACCGAAAATGCCGAGGATGCCGACCACATAGGCCGAGCGCGAACCATTGCGCAGGGTGCGCTGGGCCAGCGCCATCAAGGCCATGATGCCGCCCTCGCCATCGTTGTCGGCGCGCATGATGATGGTCACGTACTTGAGCGTGACCACCATGTTCAGCGCCCAGAACGCCAGCGACAGCACGCCCAGCACGGTGTCATGGTCGCTGCTCAGGCCGTAATGCGGCGAGAACGCCTCCTTCAAGGTGTACAGCGGACTGGTGCCGATATCGCCGAACACCACGCCAATGGCGCCGACGACCAGCGCCATGCCGCCGGCAGCGCCGCCGCCCTGGCTGTGGCCATGACCTTGGGTGGAAGATTCAGACGTGGAAGAAGCTTGGGACATGGCGATCTCAGGTTGGCGTCGTACTGCCGAAAGGGTTAACGCAACGCCGCTTGCAGCGCTTTACGGATGACGGTGGCGACATCATCGCCCTCGGCACCGGCATCACGCGCCATCTTGGCGGCCTCTGCCGGTTTATAGCCCAGTTGCTGCAACGCCACTGTCGCCTCGGACACTGCATCGTTGCCCAGCGCACCGGCAATCGGTGCGCCGCCACCGGTGAAATTGGCTGCACGGTCACGCAGTTCGACCACCATACGCTCGGCGGTCTTCTTGCCTATACCGGGAATACGGGTCAGCGCGGTGACATCGCCGGTCTGGATCAGCCGCGCGAACTCGTCCACGCTGGCCCCGGACAGCACTGCCAGCGCGATCTTGGCGCCGATGCCCGTCACCTTCTGCACATCACGGAACAGCCGCCGCTCGCCCTCACGCAGGAAGCCATACAGCGAGACGCTGTCTTCCTTCTGCGCGTAATGGGTGAACAGGATGATCTCGCGACCGACATCGGGCAGGTCGTAGAAGGTGCTCATCGGCGCCTCCAGCTCATAACCCACGCCATTGACGTCGATCACCAGCCACGGCGGGGCCTTATGGGCAAGGATGCCGCGCAGTCGACCAATCATGCGAAAAACCTCATTTGCGACTCCAAGCCTGGCGCACATCCACCCCCAGCCGATTGGCGGTGGCGCGGACATGCGCATGGGTTATGGCCACCGCCAGTGCATCGGCGGCGTCTGCCTGTAATTTGCCCTGCAGGTTCAGCATCAAACCCACCATATGCTGCACCTGCTGCTTTTCCGCGCCGCCGCGACCGACCACGGCCAGCTTGATCTCGGTGGCGGCGTATTCGCTGACCGGCAGGTCGCGCATCACCACCGCACACACCGCCGCGCCGCGTGCCTGCCCCAGCTTCAGGGCCGAATCGGCGTTCTTGGCCATGAACACCTTTTCGATCGCCACTTCCTGCGGCTGGAACTCCTCGATCAAGGCATGCAGCCCGTGCGCCAGCAGCCGCAGCCGCTGCGGAAAATCCGCCGCACCCAGCAGTACCAGTGGCGCGTGATGAACGTGGCGGGCACGGCCGTTGGCGTCGATGTCGATGATGCCGACGCCGGTACGCTGCGAGCCAGGGTCTATGCCAAGGATGCGGGTCATTGAGCCTCTACCAGTAAAAAACGGCGCCCAGCATGGCCGGACGCCGTCTCACCCGGTGGGACCGGGCGGGCCGTCAGGCCTGCTCCAGCCCAGCCTGATCAACGTTGGAATACACGTCCTGCACATCGTCCAGGTCTTCGAGCATGTCCAGCAGCTTCTTCACCTGCACGGCGGTGTCGGCATCGACGGCGACGTCGTTGTCGGCACGGAAGGTGATTTCACTGTGGTCCGGTACCAGCTTGGCGGCAGCCATCGCATCCTTCACCGACTGGAAGGCTTCCGGCGCGGTGATGACGTCGATCGAGCCGTCTTCTGGATAGACCGCGATATCGTCGGCACCGGCCTCGATCGCCGCCTCGGTGATGGTTTCCTCATCCGCACCCGGCGCGAAGCTCAGCACGCCGAGCCGCTTGAACATGAACGACACCGAGCCTTCGGTGCCCATGTTGCCGCCGCACTTGCTGAAAGCATGGCGTACGTCGGCCACGGTGCGCACACGGTTGTCGGTCAGGCAGTCGACGATCACGGCGATGCCGCCCGGGGCATAGCCCTCGTAGCGCACTTCTTCGTACTCGACGCCTTCCAGCTCACCGGTGGCCTTCTTGATCGCACGCTCAATGACATCCTTGGTCATGTTCGCGCTCAAGGCCTTGTCCATCGCGGTGCGCAGACGTGGGTTGTTGTTTGGGTCGCCTCCGCCACCACGGGCAGCAACGCTGATCTCCCGGATGATTTTGGTGAAAATCTTGCCGCGTTTCGCGTCATTCGCGTTTTTGCGGCCTTCGATGGAAGGACCTCGACCCATGGGAATACCGTACATCTGTCAGGAACAGGACGGTAATTCTACCTGATCCCCCGCCCAGCCCCCGTCATCAGCCGGTTGCGGTGGCAACCGTCGGGAACCGCCCCTGGCGCAGGAAGCCGGCAGTCAGCGTGGCCACCTCCGGCGACAACACCAGGCCGCTATGGCTGACCGGCACCACGCAGTGGTCGGCCAGACCCGGCAGTCGGGTTTCGGCCAGACCCACGGTGCCGTCGGATTCGCCATCCAGCGCGCCCATCATCGCTCCCAGCCCATGTGCCACCGAACCGGCTATCAGGCCAACCTCGGCCTGCCCCTGCCAGTCCGGCAGCCCGTGCAACAACAGATCGCTGCTACGCCCCAAGGCCGCCGACCAACCATGCTCGGCCATCGAGCGGGCGGTGCCGCTGCCGCATAGCGGCGAGCCAAGGCAAACCACCCGTGGCACTTCCAACGTCGGCACCTGCCGCAACGCCTCCAGCGCGACCAAGCCCCCCAGACTGTGCCCGACCAGCGACACCTGCCCTCCCGTGCGCAAACGTTTCACCAGTTGCGGCACCGCCTGCTCGGGCCCGCCAAACACGCTGGCGTAGCCAAACGTATCGACCGCAAAACCCTGCGTGCGCAGCCGCCAGGCCAGCGGCAACAGCCAGGAGCGGGTGTTCCAGATGCCGTGCAGGATCAGCACACGGGGACGCGGGGAGTTCTGCCAGGACATGCGCGCAGTTTCCGCCATCGGCCTTGCCCACCACAACGGGCAGCGACACGCTCTTTAGTCGAAGTTGCAATCCAACTGCAGCGCCAACTGCCGCCCTACCGCGCTGTAGACCTCGTCGTAATAGTACGGAAACTGGTCATTGCTGCTGTCACGCGGCGGCGCTGTGTTGAACAGATTGTTGATGAACAGGGTCGCTGTTGCGCGCTCGCTGATCTGCTTGCCGACATTAGCGTTCCACAACAACAGCGGCTTTATCCGACCTTGGCCATCAACACGCGGCAAGCGGCCGTAGCGGATGCCGAACAGATTGGCGGACCAGCCAGCCTGCCCCTGCCAACCCAGACTGGCACGCAGGTTGCTGCGGAATGCCAGGTTTTCACCCGACTCCCACTGCGACGCGCGCCATTGATCATGCAAGGTGCCCGGTGAGCGCACCCGGCGCTGGCCCCAGAAGGTGTGTGACCAGGTCGTGTGCAGTTTGAAATCACCGATGTCGCTGCTGAGGCGCCAATCCAGCACCGCGTCGATGCCGCGGATGCGCTGCTCGGATTGGTTGGCCGCCGTTGATTCGACCATGACGATGCGCCCATCGCCCTGCGCACCACTACGCACCACCCGCGAGCGCGCCCTGCGGCATTCCCAGGAGCGCAGATCCAGCAGACTGGGCCTGCCGTCCAGGCGCAGGCCGGTGGCACACTCAGCCTCATCGCGCAGCAGCAGCCCCGGCGAGATACGACCGATGCCGCCTTCGTTGCTGACGTCCCAATAGTCCATGCTGATCGACATTGCATTGCCTGCGTCCCAGACAAAACCCGCCGTGGTCGAGGTGCCGGTCTCCGCGCCCAGTTCCGGGTTGCGGTAGGTCCGGGTCAGAAACTCCGCTTCATAACCAGCGCAGCCGGGATTTACGCCGGCAACAATACAGCGCCTTGCATCGATCGCCGTGCCAAAGCTGCCACCCCCATCAGTGAATACCCAATGCATGTCCGGCATCTTGAAACTGGTGGCGTGGCTGGCACGCAACAGCAGGCTGCGCGTCGGCCGCCACTCCAGGCCCGCACTCCAGGTGCGCGCGGTGGCCAGGGCAACTGCATCGTCGTACCTGTCCACACGGCCGGCCGCACTGGCCTTGATGGCCTTGGTCAGCGGAACGCTCAGCTCAACTCCTACCGCATAGCGATCACGCACCCCTTCCCCCACGCTGCCGGTGAGGTTGTAGATATCCATCTGCAAAGGCAGCACCGATGGCGTGTTCCGCAGCCGGTAACGTTGCCGACTGGCCTCCACCACCAGCGCCATGGCCAAGCTGCCGGCAGGAAGATCGGCGATGGCGCCGGAAACAACATAGGACGCTTCATCCACCTCGGTCAGCGCGTCGTAGTGCACGTTGCTCGACATGGCCAGGTATTCGCCAGGCGTGATCGGGCGATACCAATGCTGCAGATCCAAGGGCTGGATGATGACGCCGTCATCGGTCATCCCCGTTGCTGGACCAAAGAAGAACGCATTCACCTTGTCGCCCAGCAAACGGCGCCGATCACGCTGCACCCGATAGTCCGAACGGCTGGCAGTCAGACTCCAGTCCAAGCGCTGCCCGTAACGTCCTTGCAGACCCAATGCCAGATCCCACATTCGTTCCCTGTAGTGATCGGTCATCGCATCCAGCCCGCCCACTTCCTGCGGGGTAAGCACACGCAGTGGGGAGAGGTAACCGAAGCGCGGATCGTAGATCTGGTTGACCTTGCTGGTACTGGCCGAATGCGGCCCGGTGATGGTCTCAAAGCCGCTGGCCAATTCACTGCGTGCATGCCACAACTGCAGACTCGCCCACGCCTGGGTGCGGGGTGACAGGGTCCACTGCGCGTGCAGCTGGCCAGACACCTCCTGCACGCCGTCCATCAGCGACGTATAGCCGGCATTGCGCCAGGTTCCGCAGCCACGCCCCTGCAGCGCTGATGCGGCGTTTGCAGGCGCGACGAAATCCCAATCGACAAACTCGCCCTGCCAGCGCGCACAGACATCGCGCGGCAGCGCCACCAGCGTTTGAGCTGTACCGCCGGCGCGCACAAAACCAAGCCCGAGCTCGGGATTCATCGGCGCGCCTGCATTGCCGCTGCCACGTTGCAGATCGCGCTGCGCGCCGCGCAACATCTCGGCAGCCGAATATTGCACGGCGTAACTCAGCCCCCAGTTCTCGCCGCCGCGCCCGGCAGACCACTGCAGATCAAAACGGTCGCCGCCACCTTGGCTGCTGGTACCGGTGCGCAAACGGACCTGCGAACCACTACCCGGTTGCTTGAGCACGATATTGACCACGCCGGCAATCGCATCGGCACCGTAGATGGCCGAGGCACCGCCCGTCATCAGCTCCACCCGCTCAACACTGGCCAAGGGAATGCTGCCCAGACTCTGGAAATTGCTGCGACCGTTCGAGGGAAACGGGTAATCCGGCAAACGCCGGCCATCGACCAGAATCAGCGCCCTGCCCGGGCCCAGGCCGCGCAGGTTCAAGGGCTGCGCATTGGCCGAAAAGCGCCCACCGCCACCCTGCGATTCGGCGCCGTAGTCGCTCAAGCCATTCACAGCCAACGCGTCGGTCAAGCTGAAGTAACCATCGCGCTGCATCTGCTCGGCACTGATGACAGTCACCGGTGCCGGGCCCTCGAACTCGCTGCGGCGTATCCGTGAGCCGGTGACCTGCAGCGAGGCCAACGAGCTTGCCACGGCAGGCATTGCTACCGGCTGCGCTGGTTTGGGCGCCGTGGCGACAGGAGCTGTCGTTGCCTGGACAATGGTGATAACCCCGCTGCTGGTCAACCGATAGCTCAGGCCGCTGCCGGCGAGCAGCTGCTGCAGTGCCTGGGCGACGCTGTAGCGTCCGTTCAAAGCAGGCGCGATCTTGCCACCCACCATCTGTGGCGCCATCAGTATCTGCAGACCCGAGGTGGATGCCAGTTGCGCCAACGCCTGCTGCAAGGGTTGCCGGGGCTGGCTGTAACCGCGGGTCGGGGTACTGGTCTGTGCCCAAGCAGGCGCGGCCGACAAAACCAGGCACAGCATCAGCCAGCGCAGCACGCCACGCCCGCCGCCCCTCACCCGCTGGTTTCCGCGACCTGCGCTGGCAATCATCCCTTCTCCAAGTGACAACCGGACTGGCACCGAGCCGGCAACCCCCTGTACAGACGCAACAAGTGCCAAACCCCTCATCTGGCAGAATCACTGGCACTAGCCCAAGCTGCGCGTGTCACTTCAGACTGTCAACGCCTGCCAATGACCGCCGCCCTGCCGCCCGTTCAGCCTCCACCCGACAGCCTCCGGGACGCGGGCGCCATGGCGCAACAGTACCGCCCCCGCTTGATGCGTTACTTCAGGAACCACCTGGGCTCGGTTGAAGACGCTGAAGACATGACCCAGGAAACCCTGGTGCGGATGATGCGCGACCCGCAGGCCGACAAGGTCAACAATGTCGAAGCCTATTTGATGACGATAGCAGGCAACCTGCTGCGCGATCGCTACCGCCGCGACCGTACCCACCATGCCGGCCAACATGTACCCATCGACGAGAACGCCGAGGGCTGGCCTACCGAAACGGTATGTGGTGAGCGCGTCTACCAGGACCGCGAGCGCCTGCAGACTTTTTTGAAGGTACTGGATGATCTACCACCACGTTGCCAGCAGGTATTTTTACTGCATCGCTATGACGGCCTGACCTACGGCGCCATCGCCAGCCAATTGGGCATCAGCGTCAGTGCTGTCGAAAAACAAATGATGCGTGCCCTGCTCCACTTCGGCTCGCGTTTGGAGCAACCATGAAAGAAACCAAGCTGGAAGTCGTTGCAGACGCCGATCCCATCCGCACCCAGGCAGCGACGTGGTTTGCACGCTTGCACGCCGATGAACTGAGCGAGCACGAACAGGCCGAGCACCAGATCTGGCTGGACGCCGATCCTGCACATCGGCTTGCCTATGAACGGGTCGAGCGCATGTGGACGATGCTGAGCGATTTTTCAGCCACGCCCGAGATCAGCCAGCGTCTGGCGGCGATTCCCGCTGCAGCTGCGGAGCAAGCCAGACCGCAGCTGCAACGCCGACCGCGCCGCCTGCAATGGCTGGCGGCCTGCGCTGCGGCGCTGACTGCGGTGGTTATTGGTTGGCGGGTATTTGCCCCGGCGCCAACAAGCGAACAACGCTATGCCAGCGCGATCGGCGAGCAGCGCAGCATCACCCTCGACGATGGCACCCAGATTGATCTGGACACCGGCACCACGTTGCGCGTGCGCTACAGCAGACAGCAGCGGCGCATTGAGTTGGATCAAGGCCGCGCCTTCTTCAAGGTTGCGGCCGACAGCGCGCGCCCGCTGACCGTGGATACAGCACAGGGCAGCGTACGTGCGGTCGGCACCCAGTTCGAGGTATATCGGCTGGACAACGGCCTCGACGTAACCCTGTTCGAAGGCAAGGTACAGCTACGCGCCGCCGCGGCCGACGACAGCGCCGCCGCCGTAGCCACGCTCAGTCCCGGGCAGCGCGCGCATATGACCCCTGGCAATGCGCCACAGGTACAGAGCTTCCACGGCGGCAGCGCACCGGCCTGGATCGACGGCCAGCTGGTGTTCGAAAACCTGCCACTGCGGGCGGCGATAGCAGAGTTCAACCGCTACGGTGGCAGCCCGTTGCGGATCAACGATGCGGCGCTGGGCGAACTGCGTGTTTCCGGCGTGTTCCGCAGCAATGACAGCACCGGCTTCGTTGAAGCCTTGAACGCCCTGCACAAGATCTCGGCACATACCAACGCGGCAGGCGAGACCGAGCTCAGTCGCTGACAAGCACGCGCCGCAGACCGCCTGCGGCGCGCGTTGGCAACTCAGAGCGGCTGCAGCAAAGCCTGCCTGATCCGCTCACGCTCCAGCAGTTGCATATCCAGCAAGGCCTTGAGCCGGTGGTTTTCCCGCTCCAGACGACGCAACTGCCGCGCATGCAGCGCGCGCGTGCCGCCACAGGCCCGCCGCAGCAGGACATACGAGGCTTCACTGAAACCATGCTTCCTGCACAGCGCCTGCAGCGAAGCTGCAGTACCGGCTTCAAGCAGGAAGTCGATCAACTGCGCTTCGTCAAAACGTTTCCTCATACCTGCCTAGACGCAGCAGCATGAAAGAACCACAGCAACGCAGCCATGACGTTGTTTGTAGGAGCGGCGTCAGCCGCGAAGCAGACAGCAGCGGAAAGGCCAAGGAAACCTCCTCACAGGAAGCCGCCCCTCTATTCCACCCGCAGACCAACCCTGCCCAGCTCAATCAGCCAGCAAGCCGCCGCAGAATGAACTCATTGTCGCGCACGCTGCCAACCGGGAACTCATAGGCACCGACCTGCTCAAAACCATGCCGTGCATAGAAACGCTGCGCACCGAAATTCTCCGACCACACGCCAATCCACAGCGTGCGCCCCGGAACCTGCAGCCACTGCAGGGCTGCATCGAACAACAATCCACCGCGACCGCCGCCCTGGTACTGGCTCAGCACGTACAGGCGCTTCAACTCACCGTCGGCTGCACTGGCATCAGCATGCGGCAGACCGCAGGGACCGGCGAAGGCGAAGCCGATGGCCTCACCTTCCACTTCCAGCAACCACGCCGCGTAGTCACCGGACTGCAGCTGTTGCCGCTGCAGTTGCTGCGGATAGGCCGTGGCCAGGTAATCGGCCAGGTCCTGCGGCGGATACAGGTGGCCGAACGTCTCCACGAAGGTACGTTCGGCCAGCGCGCACAGCACGCCAGCATCATCGGGGGTAGCGCGACGGATGCTGGCGTTCGCTGCCAAGACTCAGGCCTTGTCGGCGCGCGGACGCACCTGCACGTGTACTTCGGCCAGCTGCGCGTCGGCGATCGGCGACGGTGCATCGGTCATCAGGCACTGTGCGCCGGTGGTCTTCGGGAACGGGATCACGTCACGGATCGACTCGGTACCAGCCATCAGCGCGGCAATACGGTCGATACCGAAAGCGATGCCGCCGTGCGGCGGCGCGCCGTAGTTCAGCGCGTCCAGCAGGAAGCCGAACTTGGCGCGGGCTTCTTCAGCGTCAATGCCGAGCAGCTCGAACACCGCGCTCTGCATTTCCGGGCGATGGATACGGATCGAGCCGCCGCCGATTTCGTTGCCGTTGAGCACCATGTCGTAACCGCGGGAGACCGCGGTCTTGGCATGCGCACGCAGGTCCGCCACATCGTCCACCGCCGGTGCGGTGAAGGGGTGATGCAGGGCGACGTAACGCTGCGCCTCCTCGTCCCACTCGAACATCGGGAAGTCGGTGACCCACAGCGGTGCCCAGGTATTGGCAACCAGACCAAAGTCCTTGCCGGCCTTCAGACGCAGTGCGCCCATGAAGTCGGAGACCTTGTTGTAGCCGCCGGCACCGAAGAACACGATGTCGCCATTGCCGGCACCAATGTGCTTGAGCAGCGCAGCGAAGGCGTCTTCGGCAAAGAACTTCTGGATCGGCGAGCTGACCTCGCCGTTCTCGGCGATCTTGATGTAAGCCAGACCCTTGGCACCGTACTTGGCGGCATGGGCGGCGTACTCGTCGATCTGCTTGCGGCTGAGCGTGGCGCCGCCCGGAATGCGCAGTGCGGCCACGCGGCCGTCGGCATCATTGGCGGCAGCAGTGAACACCGGGAATTCGCTGGTCTTGACCAGTTCGGCCACGTCCACCAGCTCCAGCGCGATGCGCAGGTCCGGCTTGTCCGAACCAAAGCGACGCATCGCCTCGGCCCAGGTCATGCGCGGGAACTGTGCAGCCAGCTCCACGTCCACCACTTCCTTGAAGATGGAGCGGATCATGCCTTCGACGAAGTCCTGGATGTCGCTCTCGCGGACGAAGGCGAACTCCATGTCCAGCTGTGTGAACTCCAGCTGGCGGTCGGCGCGCAGCGCTTCATCGCGGAAGCAGCGCGCGACCTGGTAGTAGCGGTCGAAGCCGGCCACCATCAGGATCTGCTTGAACAGCTGCGGGCTCTGCGGCAGGGCGTAGAACTCGCCCGGGTGCATGCGTGCCGGCACCAGGAAGTCGCGCGCGCCTTCCGGGGTGGCCTTGGTCAGGATCGGGGTTTCAATGTCCTGAAAGCCACGCTCGTCCAGATGACGGCGCAGCGCCTGCACCAGCTTGATGCGGGTGCGCTGCATGCGCTGCATTTCCGGGCGGCGCAGGTCCAGGTAGCGGTACTTCAGGCGGGTTTCTTCGCCCGGGTTCTCATGCGCATGGAACGGCAGCGGCGCGGCCTTGTTGAGGATGCTGATGCGCGTGGCGATCACTTCCACCTTGCCGCTGCGGATCTTGTCGTTGACCGCATGACGCGCGCGCACCACGCCTTCGACCTGCAGCACGTCCTCGTAACCGAGGCTGGCGGCGACGGCGAAGACCTCGGCGTTGTCCGGTTCAACGGTGACCTGGACGATGCCTTCGTGGTCGCGCAGGTCGATGAAGCAGACGCCGCCGAGGTTACGGGCAACGTCGGTCCAGCCGGCGAGGGTCACGGTTTGGCCGATCAGGGTCTCGTCGACCAGGCCGCAGAAATGGGTACGCATGGAAAGCTCCGCAGGGGGCCCGGCACGAAACGGTGCCGGGTAGCCCCGTATTTTGGCGCTCAGCGGGGGTTGGAGCAAATCCGCCCCATCAGTCACGCCGCCTTAAGTGAGATTGCGCCTATAGTTCCGCGTCCAAACCTGAACAGGGAAGCCGTCATGAACCGTCACCTCCTGCTTGCCGGCCTGGCTTCCCTGTTGGGGCTAGCCATGAGCCCGTCCCCCGCAGCAGCCCAATCGGGCTACCCGGACGGCAACCAGAGCGGCACCGTCCGCTGTGAAAGCGTTGATCAGCGCCAGCGTGTCTGCGCCACCGGCTGGCGCAACGCCGTGCTGACCCGCCAGCTGTCCAAGGCCCAATGCACCGAGGGCCGCAGCTGGGGCAGCAGCAACGGCAATGTCTGGGTCAGCAATGGCTGTCGCGCCGAGTTCAGCGAGGGCCGCGGCGGCTGGGGTGGTGGCCAGGGCGGCTGGAACGGCAATGGCAATGGCAACCGCACCATCCGCTGCGACAGCAACAATAACCGCCAGCAGGTCTGCAATACCGGCTGGCGCAGTGCGGTGCTGGTCCGCCAGGTTTCCGATACCCGCTGCACCGAAGGCCGCAACTGGGGCAGCAACAACGGCAGCGTCTGGGTCAGCGGCGGTTGCCGCGCCGAGTTTGCCGAAGGCCGTGGTGGCGGTGGTGGCTGGGGCGGCGGCCCGGGCAATGGCAACCAGACCATCCGCTGCGACAGCAACAGCAACCGCCATGTGGTCTGTAACACCGGCTGGCGCAACGCGGTACTGGTGCGCCAGGTCTCCGATACGCGCTGCGTGGAAGGCCGCAACTGGGGCAGCAGCAATGGCGCGGTATGGGTCAACGGCGGCTGCCGTGGCGAATTCGCTGAGGGCCGTGGTGGTGGCGGCAATGGCGGCGGCTGGGGTGGCAACAACTACTTCGTGGATTGCCATAGCAACAGCAACCGCTTGAACACCTGCGCCTGGGATCGCCGCCAAGGCCGCCCGGTCATCGTCCAGCAGGCCTCCGACACGCGCTGCGTGGAAGGCCGCAACTGGGGCTTCAACGGCGACAGCATCTGGGTCAACGGCGGCTGCCGCGCCCGTTTCAGCGGGCGCTGAGTCTCAAGCCATGTGGACCAGAGGGCGCCGGCAACGGCGCCCTCTGCATTTCAGGCCTCGCTGCCCCACGGCGCTGGCGGCAGCGCCACCGGCACGCTCAGATCGAACTCCACCTGGAACAGACGTCCATCCGGACGCGCCAATTCGTAGACAAAGCGCTTGCCCGGCACCAGCTCCATCGCCCAGGTATTGCGCAACGACGCGGTCATGCCATTCGCAGTGAACATCGCCACCGATTCGGCATCGACCGGAAACTCCTGCCGCCCTGCACTGCCGGCCTGCGCGGTATCACCGCCGTACATGGTCACCGTGTCCGGGCTGCCATCGGCATGGCGGTGGTCGTGCTTCAAGCGCAGACCGCTGTCGGTGCGGCTGATCACCCAGGTCCGCGAGTGGTCGTCACCCACATGGAACGGCACCCGCAGCTCCTGCTGCGGGCTGTCGCAGCCGCGCACATGCATCACCAGGGTCTTGCCATCGAACGGGTCCGGCGCACTGGACTGCGGCTGATTGGCGATGATGCGGCCGGCAAAGGCCTGCCCGCAGTAGTGCGCCAGATCGGCGAGAAACTGGTCGGCCGGCGCAACTGCCGCCTTTGCTGCCGGCGCGTTGCTGGCGGCAATCGCCGAAACGGGAAGGACGGCGGTGCCGGCCAAGGCCAGAACGCAGATCAGATTCGAGAAGGATGAGGTTTTCATCCCCCGATCCTCGCCCACACACGAACTCAAGGCAACGCGGCGGCGCCTTGAGCAACCCCGCGCGCCGTCTGCAAGGCACTGCGCCATCGCGCAGTCACTGCCGATTCCCTGCCATATAGCGGCTCTGAAGCGGCTACGGCGGCCTGCCAATGCTGCACGGCTTCATTGCGATTGCCGCGCTGCTCGGCCAGCCGCGCGCGCAATACCTGCTGGCGTACCGCCGCATAAGGACTGCCGGCCAGCAGCGGTTGTACGGCATCCAGCGTTTGCGCCGCCGCATCCAACCGCTGCTTGGCAATCAGCCATTCGGCCCAACCCTGCTGCACACGGATGCCATTGGCGCTGCTGGCGGGTATACGCGGCAGCCATAGCGCATGCGCCCGCTGCACCATGGCATCGCCCGCAGCGTCGCCTTGCCCGGCCAGCAACAGACCGAGTTGCAATTCCAGATCCAGCGTATCCGGATGATCCCTGCCAATAGCCGCCGTGCGTATCGCCAAGGCCTGCCGATAGCTCGCTGCAGCGGCGACCGTCTCGCCCTGCGCCTGCGCAAGCAGCGCGGCGGTTTCGCTGATCAACGAATAGTTGTAACTGTCCTTGCCCAGGACCTCCGCCGACAGCCGCAGTGCGGTTTCCACATACGGTCGTGCGCGCGCGTACTCGCCCTTGCGTATCAGCGCCAGCGCCAGCCGGTTGTTCTCGCTGACAACATAGATGCTTCGTTGCCCGAATATCTTCGGCGCACGTGCCAGGTTGGCCTCGAACGCGGCAATGGCCGCATCCAGGTCACCGCGATCCATCACCATCAAGCTGCGTTCGGTGTTGCTGGCCCAGTAGTCATAGGACATCTCGCCAAAGGTGCGCAGGAACATCGGCGTGGACTGGTCGAACGCCGCCGCCGATGCGACCAGGTCGCCCTTGCGCCGGTACATCATGCCCAGGTTGTCCAATGCCACACCAATGTACTGCTCGCGCTTGCCGGCCTGGTGACGCTGCAGCGCCTGCTTGAAAGCAGCCTCGGCATCGTCATAGCGCTGCTCGGACAACAACGACAGCCCCAATGAGTTGTAGGACTGGGCGACTCGGAAGCTGTCCGCCGGCTGCTTGCCCAGCAGCGCCAATGCCCGCCGCGCCAGCTTCGCGCCTTCCACGCCGTTGCGGTTGTTGGAGTAGCTGCCCGCCAACAGGTTGAAAAGGCGCGCGGCTTCGTCCAGATTCTTGTTGCCACCAGCGGCAGCCAGTGCTTCGGCAGCCTGCAACATCAGCGGATCGGACCGCCGCAGATCACCGGCATTGCGGTAGGCCAGGCCAATCACGCCTTTCAAGCGCGCCTGTACTTCCGGCGATGCATCCAGGTCCTTGTCGATACGCGACGCGGCCCGGTCCAGCACCTCACGGGCGCTGATGTCCTCGCCGCCACGCACGCCCTTCTCACGCGGATCAGCGGCCTGGAACATTTCCACCAGAAAGCCGCTGACCTGCTCGGCGATCTTGGCCTCGCGCTCGGCGGCTGCGCGTTCGGCCGCCAGACGCCACACAAACCAGGCTGCAAGCAGCAGCGCCAGCAACAGCAGCACCGCCCCCTTCCAGTTGCGTCGCAGCCAACGTCCGCCGCGATAGAACCGGCCGCCGTTGCGTGCCTGCACCGGCCGATGCTGCAGATAACGCTGCACATCGGCAGCCATCGCCTCCACCGACGGATAGCGCTGCTCAGGCAGCAAAGCGCCGGCCCGCACCACGATGGCATCCAGATCGCCGCGCAGCGCACGCAGCCAGCGGCAGTCGGCCTGAGCGACCCGACTGGGAGCGGCCACCGCAATCCCGCTGTCGCCTGCGCCGCGCCTGCCACCCTTGCCTGCCAGCAGCTCGCTCAATACCGCAGCCAGACTGAAGACATCGCTGCTCACCCCTACCGCCAGTCCTGACTGCAGCTCTGGCGCGGCGTAGGCTGGGGTAAAGAACTGCGCACCCGGGTCGTTGGCCTCGTCGCCCAGCAGCCGCGACACACCGAAGTCGAGCAGCACCGGCTCGCCCTCCTCACGCACCAGGATATTGGAAGGCTTCAGATCGCAATGCAGTACCAGCCGTGCATGTGCGGCCTGCACCGCGCTGCATACCTTCAGGAACAGCTGCAAGCGCTGACGCAGATCCAGCTGCTGGCGCGCGCAGTGAACGTCCAGCGCCTCGCCACGTACGTACTCCATCACCAGATACGGATGCCCACCCGGGGTAGTACCGCCGTCGTAGAGGCGCGCGATATTCGGATGCTGCAGGCTGGCCAGGATGCGCCGCTCGGCGGCCAGACGCTCAGCCACGCGCGCACTGGGCTTGCCCTGCAGGACTTTGATCGCCACCTCCTGCGCATACAGGCCATCAGCACGTTCGGCGCGGAACACCATGCCCATGCCGCCACTGGCCAGCCGTTCGTACAGCCGCCAAGGCCCGATGACATCGCCTTCGTTCAGTTCGGAAGGAATCGCAGCGACGATCAACTGCTGCATTGGATCGAGGGCACGACCGAGCTCGCTGGTCTGCGCTTCGAGCAGCTCCAGTGTTTCGGCGATGACGGCTGGATCCGCACTCAAGCGCGCAAGCTCACTCCGCCATTGCGACGGATGCAGTTCACACACTGCGTCAAACAGCTCGCGCACCTGTTGCCAGCTATCCCGATCCACCAACACCCCCTTGCCACCCGCCCGCTACATTGCGAAGCCGTGCCTGCCATGGGGATGATAAGCGCCGCTCAACGCTCCGGTACGTAAGAGTTGGGTGCTGATGACGGATCTGAAACCGCATCATCTGCATTACCCGCATCAACCACAGTTTCTCTTACGACATTGGAATCGGCGGTTTCAGCAGCCTCGTTGCTGAGCGGGTCCACATCCATCGGCCGCCGGAACACCAGCGACGGCAGCAGCGTGGTCAATGCGGCATACAACAGCAAGGCACCGAACAGCACCGGCGAGATCGCAAAACGCTCGCGCATGATCGCCGCCAGTACCAGGGTGAAGATCAGCGTCGGCGACAACGCCAATGCCACCCGCAGACTGGTGCGAAAGCTCTCGCCAAACAGCAAACGCCGTTGCAGCCAGATCACCGCGATGCGCAGCGGCAGCACCACCAGGGTGATCAACAGACCCAGACCCAAAGCCTCAAAACTCAAGGCTTCGGCCGGCACCTTGGTGCCCGAGTTGAAGAAGTAGAACGGCACGAAGAAGGAAGAAAACAGACGCAAGGCATGCAGGTTCTCGTGCGAAGCCAATGACGGCATGCGCTGCTGCAGCAGGCGCGCCACCAGTCCGGCGATGAACGCGCCAACCAGGTAGTACACACCCAGCCCATAGGTGATGTAGGCGGCCAGCATGCCGACCATCACCAGCAGCGAAAATTCCGAACCCGGCGCATGTGGCGCCACCCAGCGGCCCAGCGCGATGAACAGCAATGGCAGGCCGACCATCATCGCCAGCAAGGCCATGCTCGACAGCGCCATATGCACCGGATCGCCGGCCTGCAGCACCACGAACAAGGCAGCCAGTGCCAACAACTCGCCGGCAATGGCCTTGCTGCTGACCCAAAAACGCTCGGCGTCATCCAGACCGAGCTGGGACAGCGAATCCATGATGAAGCCGGTGGAGGGCGTCAGCAGCGCCAGCGCCAGCAGGGCCGCTGCCTGCCACGGCAGGCCTGCGTAATGCCATGCCAACCAGGCCACGCCGGTGAGCGTGCCGCTGCGGATCACCAGATGGGTCAGCAGCGGCCACATGCCCTTGCGCAGATCGGCCAGATCCACTTCCAGGCCTGCAAACAGGAACAGCGAGGAAATACCCAAGGTGGCAAGCAGGTTGACCACCGGATCATGCGAACCGTCACCCAGCCACAGCATCGCGCCGATGCCGAACACCAGACAGGTCAGCGGCGCCGGAATATTGAAACGCTGCAGCGCGCGCGGAATCACCAGCAGCGCGAAGATCAACAGCAGATAGATTACTTCCTTGCTCATGACGCCTGGTTCCTGTGCACCGGTCAAGCGGGGTCGCGCCTACCGGCCACCGCCGCGCCAACGATGGAGTCGTCAACGCAGGCGGGCCCCGGCCAGCTCCCCAACCTGGCGCAGGATGCCATTCCTGCCGTCATCATCCAGTGCAGAACCCTGCAGGTAGCTGGCCAACAGCCACGGCGCACCACCGGCCAGCGGCCACAGCACCGCAATGTCGTTGCTGGTGTCGCTGCCATTGCTGCCGGTCTTGTCGCCGACCCGCCAGCCTGTTGGCAGCCCGGCGCGCAGGCGCGCGTCACCGGTCTGGTTGTCGATCAACCAATCGGCCAGCTGCTGGCGCGAAGCCTCGGTGAGCACGTTGCCAAGCAGGAAGCGTTGCAGATTGCCGGCCATCGCCGCCGGGCTGGTGGTGTCGCGCGGGTCGCCAGGGGCGAAGCGGTTGAGCTCGGGCTCGTTGCGTGCACTCAGGGTGACGCGGTCGCCGTGCTCACGCAGGAAGGCGGTAAGCCCGGCCGGGCCGCCAACCAGCGGCAGCAACAGGTTCGCCGCGGCGTTGTCGCTGACGATCATCGTCGCCCGGCACAGATCGCGCACGGTCATGCTCTTGCCGACGTGGCGCTCGGTGAACGGCGAATGGTCGAGGATGTCGGCCTGGCGTACCGGTACGCGCTGGTCCAGCGACACCTGGCCTGCGTCGGCGCGGCGCAGAACCGCTGCAGACAGCGGAAATTTGACCGTGCTGCACATTGGAAAGCGCTCGTCCAAGCGATGCCCATAGCGGGCTCCGCTGACCGGGTTCCAAAGGCAGACCCCCAGGCGGCCGCCGCTGGCCTTCTCAAGCGTTGCGAAGTCGGCGTTACTGACTGCTGCCGGAGCTGGCGTCGCGCTGGCGGTACCGGTACGTGCCCATGCGGCAGGGGTCAATGCACTGGCCAGGGCGGCACCGCCAAGCGTGAGGAACTGACGACGAGCAAGCATTGAGACTCTCCATGGGCGTGATCGGGCTGATCTTGCCAACCACTGCCGCCCCCGACCATCTCGAATAATCATCGCCAGTCATTAGTTAAATTTGCGTCTCCGACGGAAATTCGCCCATAAGACGCGGAATAATGCAGGCGACCATCAAGTTTCGTCATGACTTCGCCATGATCCGACCCCAGCTGCCGCTCAACGCCCTGCGTGCCTTCGAGGCCGCTGCCCGCCATTTGAACTTCACCCGAGCCGCGCTGGAGCTGTGCGTCAGCCAAGCGGCCTTGAGTCACCAGATCCGTGGACTGGAGGACCGTCTGCAGGTGAGCCTGTTCCATCGGCTGCCACGCGGGGTGGCCCTGACCGACGAAGGGGCGGCGCTGTACCCGGTGCTGACCGAGAGCTTCGACCGCATCGCGATTGCGTTGGATCGCTTCACCGGCGGGCGCTTCCGTGAAGTGCTGACCGTGGGCGTGGTCGGCACCTTTGCCACCGGCTGGCTGCTGCCGCGCCTGCCTGAGTTCGAGGCTGCGCATCCGGATATCGAGCTGCGCGTGCAGACCCACAACAACCGCATCGATCTGGCTGGCGAAGGGCTGGATCTGGCGATCCGTTTTGGCGATGGCGATTGGCAGGGACAGGATTGCACGCCGATTGTCGACACCCCATTCGCGCCGCTGTGCGCGCCGGCTGTGGCGCGGAAACTGCGCCAGCCGCGTGATCTTGGCAACGTGCCACTGCTGCGTTCCTATCGCAACGACGAATGGCCGCGTTGGTTGCAGCAAGCGGGCGTCACTGGCGTTGAAGCGCGTGGCGCGGTGTTTGATTCGTCACTGACCCTGGCCAGCGCTGCGGCCGCGGGTGCTGGCGTGGCGCTGCTGCCGCTGCGCATGTTCGAGCAGGACCTTGCCGAGGGCCGGCTGTTGCAGCCGTTCGCGCAGACCTTGTCGTTGGGACGCTATTGGCTGACGCGACTGCGCTCGAGACAGGAGCGCGAGCCGCTGCGGCGGTTCCGGCTGTGGTTGCAGGCGCAGGGAGAGCTGGATGGCTAGGTGCGGCCTGCGTTTGTAGGAGCGGCGTAAGC
>NZ_JBRREK010000055.1:0-26754 GCF_056760235.1 Stenotrophomonas sp. STEN018 | reverse complement strand
TTGTTTGTTCCTAAAAAACCCTCCCATCCCCCCCCCCCCCCCCCCCCCCCCCCCCCCCCCCGCCCCCCCCCCCCCCCCCCCCCCCCCCCCCCCCACTACACCTAGAAGCTTCCCCTCACCCCAACCCCTCTCCCGCAGGCGGGAGAGGGGCTCTTGGTATCGGGCATTCTCGGGTTTTGAGGCTTAGATCGCCTTGGCCAACTGCGCCGCCAAACCCGCATACCCGCCCGGGGTCAGCTCACGCAGGCGTTGCTTGGCGTCGGCCGGCAGCTCCAGAGTCTCGATGAACTCGCGCATCGAATCGGCGGTGATGCCGTGACCGCGGGTCAGTGCTTTGAGCTGCTCATACGGATTCGGCAGGCCGTGGCGGCGCATCACCGTCTGCACGGCTTCGGCCAGCACTTCCCAGGCGGCGTCCAGATCGGCGTCCAGACGCTCCGGGTTCACGGTCAGCTTGCCCAGACCCTTGGCCAGCGACTCCAGGCCCACCTGGCTGTGGCCGAAGGCGGTGCCGACCGCGCGCAGTACGGTGGAATCGGTCAGGTCGCGCTGCCAGCGGCTGATCGGCAGTTTGGCGCTGAAATGCTCGAACAAGGCATTGCCGATGCCGAAGTTGCCTTCGGCATTTTCGAAGTCGATCGGGTTGACCTTGTGCGGCATGGTCGAGGAGCCGACTTCGCCTTCCTTGAGCTTCTGCTTGAAGTAGCCCAGCGAGATATAGCCCCAGATGTCGCGCGACAGATCGATCAGGATGGTGTTGGCGCGGCGTGCGGCATCACCGATCTCAGCGACGTTGTCGTGCGGCTCGATCTGGGTGGTGTAAGGGTTGAACACCAGGCCCAGCGAGGTGACGAAGCGCTCGGCGAAGGCCGGCCAGTCGATGTTCGGGTAGGACACGACGTGGGCGTTGTAGTTGCCGACCGCGCCGTTGATCTTGCCGGTCAACTCGACCGCGCCGATCTGGCGGATCTGCCGTTCCAGGCGGGCGACGACGTTGGCCAGTTCCTTGCCCAAGGTGGTCGGCGAGGCAGTCTGGCCGTGGGTACGCGACAGCATCGGCTGTTCG
This sequence comes from Stenotrophomonas sp. STEN018, assembly GCF_056760235.1. Lineage (NCBI taxonomy): Bacteria > Pseudomonadati > Pseudomonadota > Gammaproteobacteria > Lysobacterales > Lysobacteraceae > Stenotrophomonas > Stenotrophomonas sp. STEN018. The sequence goes on along the minus strand of NZ_JBRREK010000055.1, from coordinate 25,688 downwards.
GCCTGGGCATGGGCCAGCGCGCGCAGCGAGGCGGCGATGCCGCTGTAACCGGGCAGGATCACCTTTTCGCGGGCTTCAGCCAGCATCAGGCCGTAGGACAGGTTGTTGATGTCCTCGCTGGTGCAGGCGAAATGCACGAACTCCAAGGCCGGCGCCAGCTCGGCGTCGTCCTTGAGCTGCTCCTTGATGAAGTACTCCACGGCCTTGACGTCGTGGTTGGTGGTGCGCTCGATTTCCTTGACGCGGGCGGCGTTCTCAACCGAGAAGCCATTGGCCAGTGCATGCAGCTTGGCCTTGCCGGCGGCCGAGAAGTCGGCCAGCTCGGTGATGCCCGGCTCGGCGCCCAGCGCCAGCAGCCATTCGATCTCGACCTTGACGCGGGCCTTGATCAGGCCGTACTCGGAGAAGATCGGGCGCAATGCGTCGACCTTGCCGGCATAACGGCCATCAAGCGGGGACAGGGCGAGCAGGGCGGCTTCTTGGCGGGACGTATCCGTCATGGCGGCAGGCTTTGGGCAGTGGCGGGGGCGCATATTCTACGCTGCCGGGGCAACGGCCGCTGGCGGGTCATTGAATCCCGTCGGCCGCAGGTGCCATTGCTGGGCGTGGCGAGTATGGTGTCGGCAGCCGCCAGCCAGGGAAGCCTGCCCATTGCCAGCCGCAGCTTCCCTTTTCCCAACAATCAGATGGTGCGGAGTTGACGATGAGCAAGGCTTCCAAGAACGGTTTCAGGACCGAGCACGACAGCATGGGCGAACTGCAGGTGCCTGCCGAGGCCCTATGGGGTGCGCAGACCCAGCGCGCCGTAGAGAATTTCCCGATCTCCGGGCAACGCATGCCGCGCGCCTTCATTCGCGCCCTGGGCCTGATCAAGGGCGCAGCGGCTGAGGTGAACACCGGCCTGGGCTTACTGCCCAAGGGCGTGGGCAAGGCAATTCAGTCGGCGGCGACCGAGGTGGCGATCGGCGCGCATGACAGCCAGTTCCCGATCGATGTCTACCAGACCGGCTCGGGTACTTCGTCGAACATGAATGCCAACGAGGTCATCGCAACCCTGGCCAACCACGGTGGCAAGGCCGGCAAGACCGCGGTGCATCCCAACGATCACGTCAATCTGGGGCAGAGCTCCAATGACGTGATCCCGACCGCCATTCGCGTCTCGGCCCAGCTTGAAGTGGTGGAATCGCTGCTGCCGGCGCTCAAGCACCTGCGCAAGACCATTGATAAGCGTGCGCGCACCCTGGGCAAGATCGTCAAGACCGGCCGCACCCATCTGATGGACGCGATGCCGCTGACCTTCGCTCAGGAGTTCGGCGCCTGGTCGTCACAGCTGGCCTCGGCAGAAGGGCGGATCGAGGATGCCTTGAAGCGCCTGCGTCGCTTGCCGCTGGGCGGCACCGCGATCGGCACCGGCATCAATGCCGATCCTCGCTTTGGCGGCAAGGTGGCACGGGCGCTGTCGCTCAGCACCGGGGTCAAGTTCGAGAGTGCGGCCAACAAGTTTGAAGGGCTGGCTGCGCAGGACGACGCGGTCGAGCTGTCAGGCCAGCTCAACGCGCTGGCGGTGGCCTTGATCAAGATCGCCAATGACCTGCGCTGGATGAACTCCGGCCCGCTGGCAGGCCTGGGCGAAGTGGAGCTGCCGGCCCTGCAGCCGGGCAGCTCGATCATGCCGGGCAAGGTCAATCCGGTGATTCCGGAGGCAACCGTGATGGTGGCTGCGCAGGTGATTGGTCACCATGCGGCGATCACCGTGGCCGGGCAGACCGGCAATTTCCAGTTGAACGTGGCGCTGCCGTTGATCGCGGCCAATCTGCTGGATTCGATCCAGCTGCTGTCCAACGTGATGAATCTGCTGGCCGACAAGGTGTTCGTGGGTCTGGTGGTCAAGCAGGAGCGGGTACGTGAGGCCTTGGCGCGCAATCCCATCCTGGTGACCGCGCTGAACCCGATCATCGGCTACGAAAAAGCGGCGGCGATTGCCAAGCGCGCCTACAAGGAGCAGCGGCCGGTGCTGGAGGTGGCGCTGGAGGACAGCGGTTTGTCCGAGGCCGAGTTGAAGCGTCTGCTGGATCCGGCGGCGTTGACCTTGGGTGGCATTCACGACCATTGAGGAGCGTAGTGCCGATCCATGGTCGGCGTTGCGCTCTACCCCATCCCTTTCGCGCAGCGAAGGGGAGGGCTGGGGAGGGGTTGGCTTCTAGGCCTTTCGGGTGTTGGCGGTTTCGCAGCGCATGCCGCTCTTGCAGGCTTTGTTGGTAAAGCCTCTGCCGAGCATGGCTCGGCACTACATCGACATTGCTGGTAAAGCCCCTTGCCGACCATGGGTCGGCACTACAGGTCTCAGCGCAGGGCGCGCAGGTTGGCCAGGGCTTCGCCGTACTTTTCGAATTCGGGGATCTGCTGGGCCAGGTCCGGCGGGAATGGCGACTGACCTTCCGGGATCTGCAGCGGCAGTGTGCGTTCCTGTGCCAGTGCCGGATCGGCGTCCACCAGGGTGTTCTGGCGCAGGATCTGCAGCTTGACGTAGCTGGTGTGCAGCAGCTCCTGCTGCTCGGCATTCAAGGGGATGACGATGTCATCAACGCGCAGGCGGCCGTCCGGCAGGATGTCCAGGTTCGGGTAGGGCGCGCGGCGGATGGCGATGCGCTCCAGGGTGACCTCGGTCTTGGGCTTGCTGCGTTCGCTGCGGTGCTCGGCGTACTTTTCGCGATCACAGCCGGTGGCCAGGGTGGCGAAGGCAACGAGGATCAGCAACAGCAGTTTGTTCATGGTGGCGGGCAGCAACGACGGGGGCGGTCATTCTACCGCCCCCACCTGTACAGGTCAGAAGGACTGCGAGTTGCCGTTGCGGCAGTCGTCGATATCAGTCTGGTCCATCTTTGCGTACGGCTTGAACTCAGGCACGGCCGCAGCCAGTTGCTGTTGGGTAGCCATCATGGCTGGCAACTGGTCGCAAAGCTTGGCTGCACTGGCCTTGATCTTGTCCGCCTCGGCATTGATGCGCTCTTCGATCTTGTCGGAGTTGCCGGAGAAGATGCCCTTGATTGCCTCACCCGCGGCCTTCGCACCCAGGTTGGCACCTTGCACACCAATGTCGATGCCGGCTTCGGCAATGCCGAGCATCTGCGTGCGATAACGCAGGGTGATGGCGCGCTGGCTGTCGTTGAGCGGAATGGAGGTGCCGTTGATCAGCAGGTCGCCGGTCGGGGTTAGCTCCACGTTGGCGCCATCGTGGCCGATGCTGATATTGCCCTCGGCCATTTCCTTGCGGGCCTTATCGGTGGCCTCGCGGACTTTGGCACCAACGGTGGTATCGGTAGCCGGTCCGTTGGCGGCCGGCTTTTCGCCGCAGGCGGCCAACGGGATTGCCAAGGCCAAGGCGAGCAGGGATGCGTTGAGGGTCTTCATGGAGTGCGTTCCGTTGCAATTGGAAGGAGTTAGCGCTTTTTCGGCAGATCGACGCTGCCGCTGATGCCGGAATGATTCACCGAGCCGCTGCCAAGCCGGTCAACCTTGAGGCTGGCTGCGCCACGGACATCCAGATCTCCCGAGCCCAGCGAGCCCAGGCGCACCGCGCCGCGGCTGTCACGAACGTCGACATCGCCGGAGCCGATGCTCTCAATGCTGACCGCGCCTTGTACGCCCTTCAGTTCAACATCGCCGGAGCCAACGCTGCCTACCCGCGCATCGCCACGTACACCGTTGACCTTGGCGTCGCCGGAGCCTACCGACAGCAGGTAGAGCGAGCCGATGTTGTTGAACTCGACATCACCTGAACCCACCGCCGCCGTGGCCAGGCCCTTGATGTCGCGTGCACTGACATCGCCCGAACCCACATCGGCGCTCATGCTCTGCGCGCCGGCCAGGCTAGCATCGCCCGAGCCGACCTTCAGCTGCACCAGGACGTCATCGGGCAGGCTGCCGGTCAGGTCCAGGTAGGAGTAGCTGTTACCGAAGTTGAAGTTCAGGCCTTGGTTTTTGCGCTGCAACGTCACTATCAGCTTGTCACCGTCCTTGCGCTGGGTCAGCGAGAGCTGGTCCAGCAGTTCCTGACTGGAGGCGCAGGCACGTCCGCTGAGTGCGGCCTTTGCGCCGGGGCTGGCCTGCAGGCGCAGATCATGACTGTTCACCTCGAACAACACGATTTTGCTGTTGCCAAGATCCAGGTCCAACGACTGCGGTGCGGTTACCGCACAGGGCTGGGTGGCGAAGGCTGCGCCCGGCGCAGCCAGCAATGCGGCCAGTACAAAAGTCTTGTGCATGTGCATGAACATTCTCCTGATCGAGCTTCAGATGTCGTCGCGACGGCGGCGCAGGTAAACAGAGGCCACGATCAGGGCGATACCGATCACAGCGCCGATCCAGATGTCAGGATTGGACAATACCTTGCTCAGGCTGTGGTGTTGTAGCAGCCACTGCACCATGTCGGCAGGCGTTTGCAGGTCGTTCTCATTGATGTTGGTGTCGGTTAGTCCGCGTGGCAGCCACGATGACGGGAACACGCTGAGCAGCCCGCGGTAGGCAACGGTGTACCAGATCCAGCCCAGCGGCAGCTTCACACCCGGCATGGCGCCGAGGATGCTGATCATGGTGCAGGCCAGCAGCGGGATCAGTACCGCCCACAGGAACGGCTTGGTCCGCACCAGCGCCGAGCAGAACATCAGCCAGCCTACGGTTGGCAGCGCCCAGAGCAGACTCACCGGCAGGGTGCTGAGGACCAGGCCGAGGATGCGGAACGGGTGGGAGTGGGTGGCGATGGCCCAGGGGCTGGTGGCGCCTGCACCGGCCGCGCCGAGCATGGCGACTACCCAAAGCACCAGACCGACAGCCAAGCCGATAGCCATCGCGATCAGTGGTGCCAACACCAGCGCCCACAGTGCCTTGGATAGCACGGTCTGGGTGTCGGAGACCGGCAATGACTTCCAGAACAGTACGCTGCGGTCGCGGCGGTCGTCGTAGAGGCTGCCCAATGCGTAGAAGAACACCACGAAGGCCAGGATCAGCGAGGCCAGGAAGATGCCCGCCAGCAACAGGCCGTCGCCGAACGCGCCCATGACCTTGAGGTACTCACTGACATCGCCCATATGGTTGATGCCATCGGAGTTGCGGGCGGCGAACGCGCCAATCAGTGCGCCGATGATGGCGAACAGGATGGCGATGGCGCCGGTGATGACCTGGGCCCAGACAAAGCCGCCCCGGTTTTCCCAGTACTCGCGTTTGAGCAGCCACTTGAACTTGCCGAGCGGGGTGATGTGGTGAGCGGCGTTCATGCGTAGGTTCCCTTCATGGTGGCCACGAACAGGTCGGCCAGGCCGGGGGTGCGGATTTCGCCCATGGCGGCAAGTTGATTGCGGTTGGCGCCATCGAACAGCAGTACGGTCTTGCCGAATGGCAGGGCGCGTTCTTCGATCGGGCCAAGGGTGCGGGCGGCCTGCAGCGTGTCGGCCGAGGCCAGTAGTTCGGTGTAACGCTCGGCCAGTGCCTCCATGTCGGAGGACAGCACGATCGAACCATCGCGGATGAATAGCACGTCAGTCAGGATGTGCTCGATCTCCTCCACCTGGTGGGTGGTGATGATGATGGTCTTCTGCTCGTCGAAGTAATCCTCCAGCAGGCGCTGGTAGAACTCCTTGCGGTACATGATGTCCAGGCCCAGGGTGGGCTCGTCCAGCACCAGGATCTTGGCGTCGATGGCCATCACCAGGGCAAGGTGCAGCTGTACCACCATGCCCTTGGACATCTCCCGCACGCGCTGCTTGGGGCTGAGCTTGGTGTTGGCCAGGAAGCGTTCGCAGCGGGCGCGGTCAAAGCGCGGATGGACGCCGGCGACAAAGTCGATCGCCTCCTTGACCCGCAACCAGCGCGGCAGCACCGCCACGTCGGCGATGAAGCAGACATCATTCATCAGCTCATCGCGCTGGCTGCGTGGGTCCATGCCCAGTACCTGCAAGTCGCCGTCGAACGAGGTCAGGCCGAGCAGGGCTTTGAGCGCCGTGGTCTTGCCGGCACCGTTGGGGCCGATAAGGCCGACGATACGGCCCGGTTCGATGGTGAAACTGGTGTTGTCCAGCGCTGGCTTCTGCTTGTAGGCCTTGCGCAGGCCTTTGGCGGAAACGACGGCTTCGACGGCGGCGTTCATAGAGTGGTCCCCGGTGGCAGCAAATCTTTCATGGTCAGGCCCAGGCGCTGGATGCGCTCCAGCACGGCCGGCCATTCGTCATTGAGAAAACGATCACGCTCGTTGCCGCGCAGCTTCTGTGCGGCCTCCTCGGTCATGAACATACCAAGGCCACGGCGCTTCTCGACCAGGTTCTCGTCGGCCAATTCCTGATAGGCGCGCGAGACGGTGATCGGATTCAATTGGTACTCGGCCGCAACCTGGCGTACCGAGGGCAGGGCGTCGCCCGGCTTCAGGATCCCGTCCAGCATCATCGCAATCACGCGATCCTTCAGCTGGCGGTAAATGGGAGCGCCATCGCTCCACTGGATATCGCTCATGGGTCAGCTCCGCGAATTCAGCTGTGCGAAAGAAAAGTAAGGCATCGAAAGACTGGTCCGCATACGCCGGGCCGGTCGTTTCGCTTTGGGGGTTTCCTCGGCATCCTGCCCATCACCGCCCACCTGGGCTGCATAATCCTTGGCATCGGCAAGGCCGTTGCCGAGGGAGGTAGAGCAGCCCAGCAACAGCAAGGTGCCTGTGACCATCAGTGCGTGGAGAGCGTGTCTGCCGTGCTTGGTGTTCATGAGGCCCCTGTGTAGGGTGGCTGGTGTTGTATGCAACTATAACACCGACACGCCGACATGCAACTGGTTCCTACCCAACTGATGGCATATGCCGCCCCAAACCTGCTTGCACTGCCCAGGAGATTCTGATGAAAGTTCGTAATTTATTGATTTCAATTGCTTTTGTTGCAGGCATTGGTGGCGCGTTGGATGCGCTCGCTGGTCCGTTGCTTGACCGCAGCTACCGTTCGCTGGCTGGAAAGGACGAGATAAACCTGAATCGCGCGTATGGCGGCAAGGTGTTGTTAGTAGTGAATACGGCCTCCAAGTGCGGATTCACCCCGCAGTACGAGGGCCTGGAGGCATTGCAACAGGAACTGTCACCGCGTGGCTTTGCCGTGTTGGGCTTCCCGTCCAATGATTTCAAAGGCCAGGAGCCGGGCAGCGAGGCGCAGATCCAGGAGTTCTGCACACTTACCTACGGGGTGAAGTTCCCCATGTTCGAGAAAGTGCATGTGATCGGGCCGGAAGCGACGCCGCTGTACCAGGACCTGACCCGCCTCAGCGGCGTGGCACCGGGCTGGAACTTTCATAAATATCTGATCTCACGCGATGGACGCGTGCTGGCGCAGTTCCCGAGCAAGGTGAAGCCGGATGACCCGGAACTGCGCGTTGCAATCGATCGCGCGCTGGCCGCACCGGCGCCACAGCGCTGACGTGCCTCGACATCTGCGGTGCGCGTGCGACAATATCGCCCCTCGCGCCGCCGGTGGCGTTTGTTCACTTCCAGGAATGCAGCGAATGAAGATGGGAAAGCGTGGCGCGGTTGCGTCGCTTCTGATTTTGGCGATGGCGGCCCCCGGGGTCGTTTTTTCGCAACAACCTGCCGCTGCGGCGGCGACCAAGGAGAAGTCTGTTTTGACCTCGGATCGTGAAAAGATTGGTTACGCCATCGGCATCGACGTGGCCAGCTCGTTTGAGCCGGTTGCCTCGGAAGTAGACGTGGCCGCAATGCGCCGCGCTGTTGAGAACGCATTTGCTGGCGGCCAGCCGCTGTTGTCGCAGGAAGATGCGCAGAAGACCGATCAGGCACTGCGCACCGTGATGATGGCCCGTTCGGGCCAGCAGGTTCCGGGCATGGCACCGGGCAGTGCACCGCCGTCGGTTGATCGCGAAAAGGTCGGCCTGATGCTGGGCAGCTTTGCCGTTGGCCCGTCGCTGGCACGCATCAAGAATGAGATTGATCTGGATTCCGTGTTCCAGGCGATCAGCACCGTGTTCGCCAAGGGCACCCCGCTGATGACCCACGAGCAGGCGCAGGGCGTGCTGCAGGCATTCAGCGCCACCAAGGAAGCTGAAATGAAGGCTGAGGCCGGCAAGGCCGCTCAGACCAACCGTGAAGAAGGCAATGCTTTCCTCGCCAAGAACAAGACCCAGCCGGGCGTGGTGACCACCGCTTCGGGCCTGCAGTATCAGGTGATCCGCGCCGGCAGCGGTGAGCGCCCGATGGCCAGCAGCCGCGTGCGTGTGAACTACGAAGGCAAGCTGCTCAACGGCGAAGTGTTCGACAGCAGCTACCAGCGCGGTCAGCCGGTTGATTTTGGTCTGGACCAGGTCATCAAGGGCTGGACCGAAGGCGTGGCGCTGATGCCGGTCGGTTCCAAGTACCGCTTCTGGATTCCGGGCGAACTGGCCTACGGCGAAGCCGGTACCCAGGGTGGTCCGATTGGCCCGAACGCGACGTTGAGCTTCGACGTCGAGCTGCTGGGCATCATGCCGTAAGGCTGAGTTACGGAGTAGGCGCAACCATGCGTGTAGCTATTTTCGGAACCGGCTATGTGGGTCTCGTTACCGGGACCTGCTTGGCGGAAGTAGGGCACGATGTGGTCTGCGTCGATATCGACCAGGCCAAGGTCGACGGTCTGGAGCGGGGCATCATCCCGATCTACGAACCTGGCCTGGAGCCGATGGTGAAGGCCAATCACGCCTCCGGGCGCTTGGCCTTCACCACCGATGCGGCGAAGGCCATCGACCACGGTGAAGTGATCTTCATCGCGGTCGGTACGCCGCCGGATGAAGACGGCAGCGCCGACCTGCAGTACGTGCTGGCGGTGGCCCGCACCATCGGCCGCCATCTGGCACGGCCCACGGTAGTGGTCAACAAGTCGACGGTACCGGTAGGTACCGCTGACAAGGTTAGTGCTGCCATTGCTGAAGAGCTAGCAGCGCGCGGCCAGGAGATCGCCTTCGATGTGGTCTCCAATCCCGAATTCCTGAAAGAAGGCGATGCGGTCGCAGATTGCATGCGCCCGGATCGCATCGTCATTGGTGCCAACAGCGCGCACGCCGTCACTGTGTTGAGACGCCTCTACGCGCCGTTCAACCGCAACCGCGACCGTGTTGTTGAAATGGACGTGCGTTCGGCCGAGCTGACCAAGTACGCCGCCAATGCGATGTTGGCGACCAAGATCAGTTTCATGAATGAAATTGCCAATATCGCCGAGCGCGTAGGCGCCGATATTGAGCAGGTGCGCCAGGGCATGGGCTCTGACCCACGCATCGGCTGGTACTTCATTTATCCCGGTGCCGGCTATGGCGGCTCCTGTTTTCCCAAGGACGTGCAGGCACTGGCGCGTACCGCTGCCCAGCATGGCCACCAGCCACAACTGCTCAACGCGGTCGAGGCGGTAAACGCCGCCCAGAAGGGCCATCTGTTCGAGTTGATCCAGCGGCATTACGACCGCGGTGAAGACGAAGGTGTGCGCGGCAAGACGTTCGCTGTGTGGGGCCTGGCATTCAAGCCGAACACCGACGATATGCGCGAGGCGCCGAGCCGGCGTGTATTGGCGCAGTTGTGGGAAGCCGGTGCCAAGGTGCAGGTGTTTGATCCAGAAGCCATGGACGAAGCCCGTCGCGTTTTTGGCGAGCGTGAGGACCTGGTGTTCTGCGACTCCGCCTTTGCAGCGCTGCATGATGCGGACGCTCTGGTGGTAGTCACCGAGTGGAAGCAGTTCCGCAGCCCGGACTTTGCGCGCATGCGCGAAGCGCTTGGTGATGCGGTGGTATTTGATGGCCGTAACCTCTACGACCCGGCTGAAATCGAAGCCGCAGGCCTGGCGTATTACGGCATTGGTCGAGGACGTTCCGTACATGCATGAATCAACTTCCGAGCAGCGCGAACAAGCGCTGGAAGCACGCTTGGTTGAGCTGGAGATGCGCGTCTCTTTCCAGGAGCACGCACTGGCGGAGATGAGCGAAGCATTGGCTGATGCCCGTATGCAGGGCTCACGCAATGCCGATCTGCTGCGCCACTTACTTGATGACCTGGGCAAGGTACGCACGACGTTGTATGCCGATGCTGCCGATGAACCACCGCCCCCGCACTACTGATATTTCCTATGAGTGACAATATTCGTGACCAGCTGCTAGGGCTGGGCTTCAAACCTGCTCCCAAGCCGGAGCGCAAGCCGGAAGTGCGCCGTGACGGCCGCCCGCAGGGCAAGCCTGGCCAAGGCCGGCCGCAGCAGGCAGGCAACAAGCCTGCCCATGCAGGCAAGCCGCCCCATCCGGGCAAGCCAGGGCAGGGCAGGCCGCAGCAGGGTCCGCGCAAGCCGCGCTCACAGGAAGACATCGACCTGGCCAAGGCCTATGCGATCCGTGCGCAGAAGGAAAAGGACGAGCGCATCCAGGCCGAACAGGCAAAGCAGGAAGAAGCACGCCTGCGTCGCGAAGCGCGTGCCAAGCTCGACGAGTTGATCAAGGACAAGGGTCTGAATGATCCGAATGCCGACATCGCCCGTCACTTTCCGTACGGCGGCAAGATCAAGCGCGTCTACGTCAATGCCGAACAGCTCAAGGCGCTCAACGCCGGCGAGCTCGGCGTGCTGCAGCAGAACGGTCGCTACCTGTTGGTGACTGCCGAGGTGTTGGCGCAGGCCGAGGAGATTTTCGCCCAGGCCGTGGCGCTGAAGGTTGACCCTAATGCTCCGGCAGATGCTGATCCGTACGCGGACCCGCAATATCAGGTGCCGGACGATCTGGTCTGGTAAGCGATTGGCTATGATGCAGATAACGGGCGCCGCTGGCGCCCGTTTTTTTAGCGGGGAAAACAATGCAGGGACAGTTGAAGCAGCAAGGCTACCTGCCCCACGTTGACGGCCTGCGCGCCATCGCCGTACTCGCCGTCATCTTCTACCACCTCAATCCGAGCTGGTTGCCGGGTGGCTTCACCGGTGTGGATGTCTTCTTCGTCATCTCCGGCTATGTGGTCAGCGCTTCGGTGGCGCGGTCTTCCGGGTTCATCGGCTGGAAGGGGATGCTGGCCTTCTATGCGCGACGCATCCGCCGGATCATGCCGGCGCTGTTGGTGTGTCTGCTGGCTACCGGCCTGCTGAGCACCTTGTTCATTCCCGAGTCCTGGCTCAGCGAAACCAGTGGCAAGACTGGACGCATGGCCTTTGTCGGGCTGAGCAACTGGGTGTTGGCGGGCACGGGCAATGACTACTTCTCACCACGCAGTGAGTTCAATCCATACACGCACACCTGGTCGCTCGGTGTGGAGGAGCAGTTCTACCTGCTGTTCCCGCTGTTGTTCATGGCCTGGTCCAAGGGCGGGCGTGGCCGGGGCCTGTCGATGCTGCTGTTTGGTTTGGCCACGGTTGGGTCGCTGCTGTTTGCGATAAGCCGCGCGCTGCAGGGAGGGCACGAGATCGCCTCCTTCTATCAGACCACCACGCGGTTCTGGCAGTTGGGTGCGGGCGTGCTGCTGTTCCAGCTGCTCGATATGCGTGGGCGTGCAAACAGTAAAGCAGGCCCAGCAGGGCTTTGGTCCCTGCTGTTGCAGTTGGGCAGCGCCAGCTTGCTGGCCTACGGTTTGTGGGCTGCGCGTCCCGGCCACTCACCGTGGATCGATGGCTTGTGGCCGGTACTCGGCACGTTGGGGTTGCTGGGGCTGTTGCACCGTTCCGCCTCCGGCTGGATTGGCAGCAGTCTGTCGGCGCGGCCGATGCTGGTGATAGGGCGGATGTCGTACTCGCTATATCTATGGCATTGGCCGGTATTCGTACTGTTCCGCTGGACGCTTGGCCTGGACTCGCTGGTTACGGGGGTATTGGCATTGTTCTGCACTGCATTGCTGGCTTGGTTGTCTTGGCGATGGATCGAACAGCCGCTGCGCTTTGGAAGGCGCTGGCGTGGCTCGGATCTGCGTTGGGTGGCCGGCGGCGTGTTGGTGTTGCTGCTGGGTATGGGCGTGCAGAAACAACTGGAGCGCGCTGCCAAGCACATCTCCTTGAGTACGGTCAGTCGCCATCCGCAGGACTGGTACCCGTATGCAAAGGATTTGGAAAAAGAATTTCCTGATTGCGAACTGGTGGTGTCGCGTCTGCCGGTCGCAGGTGGTCAGGTGCAGCAGTTCGAGCGTGGCAAGTGCGCTGCGGGGAAGGGCGGCGAGCGACGCCTGTTCGTGGCGGGTGATTCACACGCGCTGGCTTACAGAGAGATGTTGCGTCGCTTGGTCTTGCTCGATGGCGGGCAGGTCCGCCTGTATGCGAACGCTGGCTGTGCGTTGGTTGGGCTGCAAGGCCGGCAGCAGGCCGATCCGGGCTGTGACGCCTATGTGTCCCACACTCTCGCAGATGTAGCTGTGCAGGCCCGCGCCGGCGATGTGCTGTTCCTCCCCGGCCTTCGGGTACCAAGGCTGGTTGAACAATATGACTTGCTGGATCAGCAGTACGCATTTGTCGCGGTGCAGAGTGGGGTGGGTACGGCAAAGCGGGAGGCGGAGGTGCACGCTGCAATTGCCGCACTGAAACCCTTGGCCGATCGCGGCGTGCGGATCGTGCTGGAAGCGCCGAAACCGGTGCTGGGGGCGCCCCCGTTCCGTTGTTCGGACACATTCAATCGCGGCAATCCGATCTGCGTGAACGGCATGTCAGTTGCGCGCGAACGAATGGAAGCGCTGCGGGCACCTGCCTTGTCCAGCCTGCTACAGGTAGCGCAGGCGCTGCCGGGTGCAACTGTCTGGGATCCGTTGCCTGGGCTGTGTCCGGGGCAGGTGTGCCGGCCTGATGACGACGGCAAACCGCTGTTCTTTGATGGTGACCATCTGAGTGGTCATGGCAATCGCGCACTGCTGCCATCGTTCCGTCAGCATCAAGCTTCGCTGGACCGCTGAGGCGCTGGTTTGTGGCCATTCGCATGAGGCAAATGTGATGGCCGCCGTGGCAGATATGCTGACGGCAAAGACCAAGGCGTTGTTCGGATTGATCGCAGCTGTTCGCGCGACAGCCTGCGGATAGTTGAGCAGCGGTGCGGTTTACCTGCGGCAACAGCAGTACTAGGTTGAACCGCCGCTGCGCGCTTGTCGCGACGGCGGCAGCCAGTACCAGGCGATCAGGGTGCCGAGCAGGGCGAAGCAGCCACCGACGATGAAGGCGACCTTGCCATCACCGAACTGCCACAGCTGGCCGGCGATCAGCGCGCCGAGCACGCCGCCCAGGCCGGATGAAAAACCGTAGAACAGGCCTTGGCCGTGGCCATTGAGATTGCCTGGGAAGTAGCGCGCCAGCAGCTGCATTGCCGAGGCGAAGAACGCGGCGAAGCCCAGGCAATGGGTGGTCTGCGCGACCAGCATCACCGGCAGGTTCTCCGGCCATAGCGCGGTCGCCCACCAGCGCAGCACGGCGCTGGCCATGGAGATGATCAGCAGCCAGCTGGCATCCCAGCGGCGGAAGAAGCGGGCGATCAGGAAAAACACGGCGACTTCGAATACCACGCCGACGGTCCACATCAGGCCGAGCAGCGAGGTGCTGTAACCGTGCTGGTCCATGTAAAGCGAGAAGAAGGTGTAGTAGGGGCCGAACGACAGCTGTTCGAGGAAGGCGGCGATGAAGAAGGCCATCACCGGTTTCTGCCGCACGATGCTCCAGAAGCCTGCGTCGTGTTGGCTGCGTGCGCCGATGTTGCGCGCATAACGGTTGAGGAAGGCCGAACCGGTCAGCAGCACGAACAGCGGCAACATCAGCCACGGCAGTTTGCTGGCACCGTGCTTTTCAATCAGCCAGCCGAACAAGGTGACGACGATGATGAAGCCCACCGAGCCCCAGACCCGGATCATGCCGTAGCGATGGCTGTCCGCGCCCAGATGGGTGAGGGTGATTGATTCGAACTGCGGCATGACCGCGTTGTAGAAGAAGCAGAACGCGATCATCACCGCGTACAGCGTCCACGGCGGTGCGGGCACCAGGAAGCCGGCGAAGCAGACGATGGTCAGTACACAGCCCACGCGTAGCCAGCGGATCGGATGCGGCGAAACGGCCGCCAGTGATGTCCATGTACTGGGCGCGATCACCCGGGTGGCATACCACAGGCTCATCATCACGCTGATGGCGGTGACGGTCATGCCGCGCGACTGCAGGTACAGGCTCCAGTACGGTGTGAACGCACCAAGCGCGGCGTAATAGAAGAAGTAGAAGCTCGACAAGCGTGCGGTCGGCACGGCTTGTGATGGCAAGGCAACGGACGTCATGGGAAGGCGCTGGACGCGCTGGGCAGGCAAAGGGGGGCGGCGCCGTGCACCGCTGCCGCTATTGTGCCTTTTGCTGGCTTTGGATGGCAGTTCGCAGAGTGGCGATCCGGCTGATTCCCGTTGTTTCGGGTGAACCGAACGTCTGCTGGTGCAATGTTGTCAGCTTTCGCCAAGCGGCGTGAGCCAGTTGACAACCGATTGTGGGAGCGGCGTCAGCCGCGAAGCTGGCGTTGCTGAAGTTCCAGATGCCTATGCGATCTGATGATGTTCCTGCTTCGCGGCTTACGCGGCTCCAACAAACAGCGGGTGTGCGTGTTGCCCGGTAGGGGCGGCCTCTGACTGTGGGAGCGACGTGAGCCGCGAAGCTGGCGTTGCTGAAGTTCCAGGTGCCTGTGCGATCTGATGATTCTCTTGCTTCGCGGCTCACGCCGCTCCCACAAAGAACGGGGCTACGGGTACAGCTCGGTGCGTGCGTGCCCCGTTCCTGGACGGGAACGGAGGGCACAGATATCAGGGCTTTGCCTGCGCGTTCCACTCGGCAACCTGCGCCTTGGCATCGCCCAGCATGGCATCGAGTGCAGCGCGGTCGTAGACCTTGCCGCGCATCACCACGGTATTGATCGCGCGCGTGCCTTCAATGTCCTGCAGGGGGTTGCGGTCCAGCAAAACCAGATCCGCCGCCTTGCCTTCGGCGACCGCGCCGTAGCGGTCCAGCTTGCCGAACCACGTTGGGCCAGCGCGGGTAGCCGATTGCAGTGCCTGCACGGGGGTAAGCCCTTCGCGTACATACAACGCAAGCTCGTTGTGCAGGCCGATTCCGGGGAAGTTGTAGGAGTTCAGAAAGCCCGCATCGGTGCCCGCCATGATGCGCACACCAGCTTCCTGCAGCATCGGCAGCACCGCAGCGACCTGTGCGTAATGCGCGTGGCGGGCCTCGATCTGCGCCGGCGTGGCCTTGGCGGCGCGCTCGACACGCCACTTATAGGTTTCGCGCAGCCCCGGGCCGATATAGGCCAGGTAGGGGTCCTTGTCGCGCGGTTGGACATCGAGGAAGTCGACGATGCGGCCACCGTCCAAGGTAGGGGTTACTGCGACGCCGAGTTCGGCGAAACGACGGTAAGCAGTCATTGCGGTGGCGCGGTCGAAGCCTGCGTGCAGCCTGCGGTTGGCTTCTGCGCGGTCGATGCTTCCAGCGGCGAACTCAGCGGCGATCGCGGCTTCGTCCTTCACGCCAGCCTTGTAGGCGTAATCCAGATGCTCGATCGAGCTCATGCCGGCCTCGATGGCCTGACCCACGGTCAATGCCATCGGCACGTGACCGGAACTGCGCAGACCGCGTGCCTTGGCCTGGCTGACCGCGTACAGGAACAGCTCCGGCTTCAACGTGCTGTCGGTGATTTTCACGAAATCGACCTGGTCGCGCTGCTCGCGATCCAGCGCGGCGTCCACGCCTGCCTTGTCGCCTGCTTCAATCGTGCCCTTCCAGACCGGCGCCAGGCCTTCGATCTTGGCGCCGGAGGTGAACAACTGCGGGCCGAACAGTTGACCACTGGCGATCTGCCCACGCCACGACAACACCTGTTCGGCCAGATCACCGGACGCATCACGCACCGTGGTGATGCCATGCGCCACGTACAGTGGCAGCAGGGCCTTGTTCTCTTCCACCAGTGCCGGGCCGCCGCCAAAGTGGACGTGCATGTCCCACAAGCCGGGTATCAGGTACCGGCCGCGGCCATCGATGGCGGTGGTCGCCCGCCACTGCGTGCCCACGCGTGCATCGTCACCGACGGCGACGATGCTGCCATCACGGATGGCGACGCTCTGGTCGGGTATCGCGCGGCCATGTTCGACATCGATCACGGTTGCATGGCGGATCACTACGTCCGCCTGGGATTGGGCGGCGATTGCGGGCGAGATGGTTGCTGCGAGTGTGGTCAGCAGCAGGCCGAGCGTGGTCTTCATCGGTGGTTCCAGAGGTAGGCGATTGCGGGGCAGTTCGGGTGCGTGGAGTGCTTCAACGAGCACCTGCTGCGCGTAGCAGGTGCTCAACAGCGGTTTGCCGACGTTGCTGCGCATGTGCCAGAGGCGTGACGCCCTGCGCATCGGCAAGGTTGACGTCGGCGCCGGCGGCGATGAGCAATCGGGTGATCTGTGCGTACCGCTGGCTGCCGTCACCAAGGATGACGGTCTCCAGCAAGGCGGTCCAACCCAGGTTGTTGATGTGGTCGACGTTGACGCCGGCCTCGATCAGCAGCTGCACCGTGCTGACATGGCCGCGTTCGGCTGCGGGTATCAAGGCGGTGCCGCCATAGCGGTTGGTGCTGCGCAGGTCGGCACCGTGGGCGATGGTCATGCGCAGGATTTCGGTTTGCCCGCTGGCACCGGCGTAGAGATAGGGGCTGTCCTGGAGCTGATCTTTTGCGTTGACATCGGCCCCTGCGGCGATCAATACGCGCGCAGCTTCCATCTGCCGCGCACGGATGGCGATCAGCAGGGGGGTGCGTCCGCTCGCATCGCGGCTGTCGATGCTGCTGCCTTGGCCGAGCAATACCGCGATGCGTGGGCCGTCGCCGGCTTCGGCCGCCCGCTGCAACTGCTCCGCGGTGGCTGTGCTGGCGCCGACGCTGCTGGATGCAACTAGCGCGGCGACCAATGCCGGGGCGGTCATCCAGTTCTCTACGGTCATTGCCTGCCTCTGTCCGGGTTTCTGTGCGCTTGCGGCGGGGGAGGGGCGTTTGCCCAAACCTGCAGGCGATGCTACAAGTGCGGCGAGCCATCGTGAAATTAAATGTCGTGGTCGAGTCCAGTTCAAAAACAAATAGGGCCTACTTCGAGCTGGATCTGCTGCGGGCTCTGGTGATGGTGGCCGACTGCGGCAGTTTCACCGCAGCGGCCGCGCGTCTGCATTCCACCCAGTCCACCGTCAGCCAGAAAGTGCGGCGGCTGGAGGATCTTGCCGGCCATCGCCTGCTTGATCGTGGGGTGCGCGATGTACGACCGACAGACATCGGCGAGACCGTGTTGGGCTACGCCCGGCGTATGTTGTCGCTCAACGAGCAGCTGGCAGAAGCCTTGTCGGGCGATGGTGCGGCGGTGGTTATCAGGCTGGGCGTGCCGGAAGACTTCGCTGCCGGGCGTACCACGCCGGTACTGGCCGAATTCAACAGGACCTATCCACGGGTGAAGCTGGAGGTCAGCAGCGGCTTGAGCCGCGCCTTGGCCGAGGGCTACGACCGCGGCGAGCTCGATCTGATCCTGGTCAAGCAACGTCGTGGCAGCCGTGAGGGTGTGGCGTGCTGGCCGGAACCGATGTGCTGGGTGGACAGTGCCAGCAGTCCGTCATTCGGGACGGAGCCGGTGCAGCTGGTGGCGTTTCCGCCGCGTGGCATGTACCGCGAAGACATGATCGGTGCGATTGAAAGCCTGGGTCGGCGTTGGCGCATCAGCTTCACCAGCTCCAGCCTCGGCGGCATCCAGTCAGCGGTTGCCGATGGTTTGGGCATCAGCTTGTTGCCGGCGCGCGCGATGACAGCCGGGCATGTGGTGCTGGGGCTGGAGACTGGCTTGCCGCGGATCGACAGCGTCGAGCTGGCAGTCCTGCACCGTCCTTCAGCGGATCCGGAAGCCAAGGCCTTGGCCGCGTTGCTGATCCAGATGCTTGAGCAGGAAATGGGCTGAGTTCGGCGGCAGCTATCGCCAGCTGCGTTAGAACAGGTCTTCGACCGGCGTATCCAGCAGCTCTTTGGCGCTATGGGTGAAGCGGCGCAGGCTGGAAATGCCCAGGTCGCGGATCAACGAATGGGTGGTGTGTGGCAGCGCGGCATCGTAGATGTCCTGCGGTGCGACGTTCTTGCCATGTACGCCGGGCAGCAGGTCAACGCCGGCGGCGGCGTAGCAGTGCTGCACCATTGCAGAACAATACAAGGCGCCTTCCTTGGACAGCAGGTTGCTGCGCCGGCGCAGGCGGGTGCTGTGCATCGCAAACAAGGTGCCGACCAGTTCGCTCAGCGAATAACTGGAGAGCCCTGATAGCAGGTCCAGTGCGGCAATCTGCACCTTATGGGTTTGTGCAGCATCCAGACCGAAATCGAGGATGGCCAGGTTCGGGAAGGCTTCGTCGTCGAAGTAGCGATCGGCGCGGTTTTCCTGCGCGCCCAGCCGCAGCTGGCGATTGCGCAGGTCCAGATCCGATTCCAATACCCACCAGTGGCCGTCCAGCCGTTGCTCGCTGAACAGAAACGCGTGCGACCACAGGCTGCGGTGGCCGTCCTGGGTCAGCGGCGCCTGTGCCTTGCGGATTGCCTTGCCGACCCAGTCATCGGTGCCGCACAGGCCGATGCGGCCGGGCGCGGCGTGCTTGCGGATCAGCTCGGCATTGCGGCTTTGCATGGGCTCTGGGCTTGGAGGGTTGGGGGCAGGATAGGCGCTGGCGGCGAGCTTGTCGCCGCCAGTAGTTGCAAGTTATTCCGGATCGTAATCCAGGTTGGAGGCCAGCCAGCGCTCCACCTGCGCCCGCTCCACACCCTTGCGCTTGGCATAGTCGATGACCTGCTCGCGCGACACTCGGCCAACCACGAAGTATTGACTCTGCGGGTGGCTGAAGTAGTAGCCGGACACCGCTGCGGTGGGCAGCATGGCGAAGCTTTCGGTCAGCGACATGCCGATGCCTTCGGCGTCCAGCAGCTGGAAGATGGTCTGCTTTTCACTGTGCTCGGGACAGGCCGGGTAACCGGGGGCGGGGCGGATGCCGCTGTACTTCTCGGCGATCAGAGCCTCGTTGTCGAGCTGCTCGTCCTTGGCGTAGCCCCAGAACTCGGTGCGTACGCGCTGGTGCAGGCGCTCGGCCATGGCTTCGGCCAAACGATCGGCCAAGGCCTTGAGCAGGATCGCGTTGTAATCGTCGTGGTCGGCTTCGAAGCGGGCAACGTGTTCATCGATGCCGATGCCGGAGGTGACCGCGAATGCGCCAATCCAATCCTGCTTGCCACTGTCTACCGGCGCGATGAAATCGGCCAGGCAGAAGTCTGGGCGCTCGGCAGGCTTGTCGACTTGTTGGCGGAGGAAGTGGAGGGTTTGTTGCTCCAGCCCCTCTCCCTCCGGGAAAGGGGGTGGGGTGAGGGTAGACGGCACAAGCGATGGAGCCAAAAGCTTGCCCTCATCCGCCCTTCGGGCACCTTCTCCCGCAAGCGGGAGAAGGGAAATCTGCACATCGTCGCCGTTGCTATTCGCCGGCCAAATCCCAAACACAGCTCTGGCCGTCAGCCACTTCTCATCCACGATCCGCTTCAGCATCGCCTGCGCATCGGCGAACAGATCACTGGCCTGCGGGCCCACGATCTCATCGGTCAGGATCGCCGGGTACTTGCCGGCCAATTCCCAGGCTTGGAAGAACGGCGTCCAGTCGATGACTGGAACAAGATCTTCCAACGGATAGTTGTCGAACACATGCACGCCCGGCTGATTCGGCGTCGGCGGGGTGTACTGGCTCCAGTCGCAGGTGAAGCGCTGACCACGCGCATGCTCCAGCGAGACCAGACGCTTGGCGTCACCGCGGTTGCGGTGGCGCTGGCGGATATCGGCGTAGTCGGCATCGTTGGCGGCGACGAAGTTGGCGCGCAACTCGCGAGAAATCAGCGACTGGGCAACGCCGACCGCACGCGATGCATCCTTCACCCATACCGTCGGCGCGCTGTAGAACGGGTCGATCTTCAACGCGGTGTGCGCACGTGAGGTAGTCGCGCCGCCTATCATCAACGGCAACTCGAAGCCCTGTCGCTGCATTTCCTTGGCGACGTGGCTCATTTCTTCCAGCGACGGGGTGATCAGACCAGACAAGCCAATGATGTCGGCATTCTCAGCACGGGCGGCATCCAGAATCTTCTGTGCCGGCACCATCACGCCAAGATCGACCACCTCGAAGTTGTTGCAGGCAAGCACCACGCCGACGATGTTCTTGCCGATGTCGTGCACGTCACCCTTGACCGTGGCCATGATGATCTTGCCGTTGGACTTTCCGACTTCACCAGTGCGCGCCTTCTCTTCTTCGATGAAGGGCAGTAGATAGGCCACGGCCTTCTTCATCACACGTGCGGATTTCACCACCTGCGGCAGGAACATCTTGCCGGCACCGAATAGATCGCCGACCACGTTCATGCCATCCATCAGCGCGCCTTCGATCACATCCAGCGGACGGCTGGACTGCTGGCGGGCTTCTTCGGTGTCTTCCTCAACCCAGGCATCCAGGCCTTGCACCAGTGCGTGGGCAAGACGGTCGCGTACCGGGCGTTCGCGCCAGGCCAGGTCTTCGACTTTCTTCTCGCCTTTCTTGCCCTTGTAGCGTTCGGCGATCTCCAGCAGGCGCTCGGTACCGTCGCGGCGGCGGTTGAGGATCACATCCTCGACGCGCTCGCGCAGTTCCGGGTCGAGCTGGTCATAGATCGGCATCGCACCGGCATTGACGATGCCCATGTCCATGCCGGCTTTGATCGCGTGGTACAGGAACACCGAGTGGATCGCCTGTCGCACTGTTTCGTTGCCACGGAACGAGAACGATACGTTCGATACGCCGCCGGACACATGGCAATGCGGCAGCGTACGCTTGATGATGCGGGTGGCTTCGATGAAGTCCACCGCATAGTTGTCGTGTTCCTCGATGCCGGTGGCCACGGCAAAGATGTTCGGGTCGAAGATGATGTCTTCCGGCGGGAAGCCGACCTGCTCTGTCAGGATGCGATAGGCGCGGGTGCAGATCTCGACTTTGCGCTCGCAGGTATCTGCCTGGCCAACCTCATCGAACGCCATCACCACCGCAGCGGCGCCGTAGCGGCGTACCAGACGCGCGTGTTCGATGAACAGTTCTTCGCCTTCCTTGAGCGAGATCGAGTTGACCACGCTCTTGCCCTGCAGGCATTTCAGGCCGGCCTCGATCACGCTCCACTTGGACGAATCGACCATCACCGGAATGCGGGCGATATCCGGCTCGGACATGATCAGGTTGAGGAAGCGCGCCATCGCCTTTTCGGAATCGATCAGGCCCTCGTCCATGTTGACGTCGAGGATCTGCGCACCGCTGGCGACCTGCTGACGGGCGACGTCAACGGCTTCCTCGTAGCGTTCTTCCTTGACCAGTTTACGGAACTGCGCGCTGCCGGTGACATTGGTACGCTCGCCGACGTTGATGAACAGCAGGTCAGGGGTGATGACCAGCGGTTCAAGGCCAGACAGACGGGTGTAGTGGGTTGCGGTGTCGTTGCTCATTACCAGACCTTGAAGACCTGTCCGTTGGCGATGCCATCGATGCTGCGCTGGTAGGCCAGTGCGGCGCGGGCGGCGGTGACCGGTTCAAAGCCGGGGAAGAAATCGCCATAGGCATCCAGCGCTTCGCTCAGCACGCTTGGGCTTACTGCGTTGATGCGCAGGCCGCGCGGCAGCTCGAGTGCGGCGGCGCGAACGAAACCTTCAATGGCGGCGTTGACGCTGGTGGCACTGGCGCCTTGGGCGATCGGCTGCTCGGTGAGGATGCCGGTGGTCAAGGTGATGCTGCCGCCATCGCGCAGATGATGCTGGCCCAGCAAGGCCAGGCGCACCTGGCCCAGCAGTTTGTCGTGCAGTCCCTGCGCGAACTGCGCAGGGCTCATTTCCGTCAGCGGCCCGAAGTGGACGCTGCCGGTGGTGGCGACGATAGCGTCGAGCGGACCGACTGCCTGCAGCAGTGCGGTCACGCTGTCGTCGCTGCCCAGATCAACGCTGTGCAGCGGGTCCGAACGCGAGGCGGTGATGACTTGATGGTGCTGCTGCAGATGTTGCGCAACCGCCGAACCCAGGGTGCCACTGGCACCGACGAGGAGGATTTTTTTCATCGATTGGTCCTCAAGCGGCCTTGTCTGCGGCCAGCGGCAGCGCACGCGGCGGCAACCCGGCTACGGCTTCGGCAATGGCGCGGATGTGATCGGGCGAGGTGCCGCAGCAGCCGCCGACCAGATTCAACAACCCGGACTGTGCGAACTCCTTCAGCGTAGTTGCCATTTCCTCGGGTGTTTCGTCGTACTCGCCAAAAGCGTTGGGCAGGCCGGCGTTCGGGTGGGCGCTGACATAGCCGCTGGACACCTGTGACAGCGTTTCCACGTGCGGACGCATGTCGGTAGCGCCCAGTGCGCAGTTGAAACCGATCGACAGTGGCTCGCTGTGCGAGACCGAGGCGTAGAACGCTTCAGCGGTCTGCCCGGACAAGGTACGGCCGGAGGCATCGGTGATGGTGCCGGAGATCATGATCGGCAGGCGACCACCCCGCGCATCGAACACTTCCTCGATGGCGAATAGGGCCGCCTTGGCGTTGAGCGTGTCGAAAATGGTTTCCACCATCAGCGTGTCGGCGCCACCGTCGATCAGACCATCGATGGCTTCGCGGTAGGTGGCGCGCAGCTCGTCGAAGCTGGTGTTACGGAAGCCGGGGTCGTTGACGTCAGGGCTGATCGAGGCGGTGCGGCTGGTTGGGCCGAGCACGCCGATCACGAAGCGCGGCTTGTCCGGTGTGATTGCTTCGATCGCGTCGCAGCACTGGCGTGCCACTTGCGCGCCAGCCTTGTTCAACTCGTACACCAGATGCTCAAGGTGGTAATCGGCCTGACTGACCGAGGTGGCGTTGAAGGTATTGGTTTCCAGCAGATCCGCACCGGCTTCGAGGTATGCGGTGTGGATGCCGGCAATCACTTCCGGCTTGCTCAGCAGCAGCAGGTCGTTGTTGCCCTTGAGGTCATGCTCGCAGCCTGCGCCATGCACGTGTTGGCTGTCGAAGCCGCCAGCGAAACGCGTACCTCGATAATCATCTTCTTCAAGACGATGGCGCTGGATCATCGTGCCCATGGCGCCGTCGATGATCAGGATGCGCTGTTCAAGCGCGCTGAGCAGCTTGGCGACGCGGTCGGGATGGAGCCAGGGCAGGGCGTGCATGGGGCAATCAACCAGGTAGGGGGATCAGGGACGATGCGCGATCAGTGAGATCACTTCGAAATGCGGCGGGCGCTTTTCGCGGGTCACGGTCTCCAGGCTGGAAACCTCAAGCCCGGCCTTTTCGACGAACTTGCGCAGCTCCTTGCCGGTGAAGCCAAGGTTGACGTGGCCATAGGCCTCGACTGCGGCCTTGTGCTCGTGGCGGGCCAGGCTGCACAGCATCAGCCGACCCTGCGGGCGCAGCACGCGGGCGCATTCGGCAACGGCTTTGGCTGGCTGGGTGGCGTAGGTGAGGGCGTGCATCATCACCACCAGATCGAAGCTGCCATCGGCGAACGGCAACTTGTGCATGTCGCCTTCCAGCACCTCCACATTGGGCAGCTTGCGCAGGCGTTCGCTGGCAGCAGCCACCACGCGGGCGCTGGTGTCGATGCAGACGTAGCGCTGTGCGTGCGGGGCCAGCAGCTCGGCCAGCACGCCGTCGCCGGACGCGATGTCGAGAACGTCACCGGTTTCCAGCAAGGGCAGGGCGCTGCGTGCCATGGCTTCCCAGGTACGGCCCGGCGAGTAGTGGCGTTCCATGTCACCGGCGACGCTGTCGGCCCAGTTCTGGTCGGCAGCGCGCATGGCAAGCACTGCCGGTACGCGTTCGGCGTCCTGGCGCAGCAGCGGGTCGTCGCTGCCGCTGCTCAAGGCATGCCACAATGCGCGCTGCGCCGGGTCCAGTGCGGCCTCGTCAAAGCGGTAATACGCCGAGACGCCTGCACGGCGATCACGCACCAGGCCGGCTTCCTTGAGCCTGGCCAGATGGGTGGACACGCGTGGCTGGGCCAGCGTGGTGATGGCCGACAGCTCGGCCACGGTCAATTCTTCCTGTTCCAACAACGTCAGCAAACGCACGCGCGTCGCATCGGCGAACACTTTCAGACGGGTCGACCAGTCTTCCAGATCCATAAATATCTACCTATCGCGATATAGAGATATTCTCCCTGTGTTGCCAGTTTCGGTCAAGGCGATGCATAGGCTGAATGGGGTTGCGATGGTTACAATCGCAACTTGATAAACCCTGGGAGGGGTGTAGTGGACTTCAGTTTTTCCGACGAGCAGCTGATGCTGCAGGACGTCGCGCGCCGCATCGCCAAAGAGAAGATCGCCCCCAGCGCCGAGCATTTCGACGCTACCGGTGAGTACCCGCTGGACAACATCCGTCTGCTGGGTGAGAACGGCTTGATGGGCATCGAGGTGCCGGTCGAGTACGGCGGCTCTGGCATGGACCCGATTTCCAGCGTGCTGGCGATCGTCGAGGTATCGGCTGCCGACGCGGCGCATGCCACCATCATGTCGGTCAACAATTCGCTGTTCTGCAACGCCGTGCTGGGCTATGGCACCGAAGCGCAGAAGCAGACCTACGTGCGCGCGATTGCCGAAGGTAGCGAGATTGGCGCGTTCGCGCTGACCGAATCGCAGTCCGGCTCCGATGCGACCGCAATGCGCTGCCGCGCAGTCAAACAGACTGATGGTTCGTTCGTGATCAACGGCCAGAAGAGCTGGATCACCTCCGGCCCGGTGGCTCGTTACATCGTGTTGTTTGCGATGACCGACCCGGAGCAACGCTCGCGCGGTATTACCGCTTTCATGATCGACACCAGCAAGCCCGGTTTTGGCCGTGGCAAGACCGAGCCCAAGCTGGGCGTGCGTGCGTCGGCAACTTGCGAGATCGAGTTCCAGGACTACGTTGCTGCAGCCGAAGATGTGATCGGCAAGGAAGGCGAGGGCTTCAAGATCGCGATGAGCCTGCTGGATTCGGGGCGCATCGGCATCGCTTCGCAGGCGGTAGGTATCGCCCGTGCAGCATACGAGGCGTCGCTGGCGTACGTGAAGGACCGCAAGTCGTTTGGCGCGCCGATCGGCAGCTTCCAGATGATCCAGGCAAAGATCGCAGACATGAAGTGCAAGCTGGATGCAGCGATGCTGTTGACCTTGCGCGCCGCCTGGACCAAGGCACAGGGCAAGCGCTTCTCCACCGAGGCGGCGGTAGCCAAGCTGACCGCGTCCGAGGCAGCGATGTGGATCGCCCACCAGGCCGTGCAGATCCACGGTGGCATGGGCTATTCGAAGGAGATGCCGCTGGAGCGTTATTTCCGTGATGCCAAGATCACCGAGATCTACGAGGGTACCTCGGAAATCCAGCGCTTGGTCATCGCGCGTAACGAAACCGGCGTGCGCTGAATCTGTAGTGCCGAGCCATGCTCGGCATTGGGTTTCCCAGCAATGCAGCCTCTTGTAGGAGCGGCGTAAGCCGCGAAGCCGACAGCATTGGGCGTTAGACCACCCAGGCAATCTGATGGGGTACGAGCTTCGCGGCTTAAGCCGCTCCCACAAACTGTAGTGGGGGGGGGGGGGGGGGGGGGGGGGGGGGGGGGGTTAAAAAAGAAGAAAGGCGGGGGGGCCGGCCAAACACAAAAAAAAAAACAACCACACACCC
>NZ_JBRREK010000054.1:0-27982 GCF_056760235.1 Stenotrophomonas sp. STEN018 | reverse complement strand
GTCCGATGCATCGCCGGTAAGGCCCCTGCCGAGCATGGCTCGGCACTACAGTCAGCCTGGTTTTTGTGGGAGCGGCGTCAGCCGCGAAGCCGACGACCTGTCCGATGCATCGCCGCTAAGGCCCCTGCCGAGCATGGCTCGGTACTATAGTCGGCCTGCTTTTGTGGGAGCGGCGTCAGCCGCGAAGCCGATGACCTGTCCGATGCATCGCCGGTAAGGCCCCTGCCGAGCATGGCTCGGCACTATAGTCGGCCTGCTTTTGTGGGAGCGGCGTCAGCCGCGAAGCCGATGACCTGTCCGATGCATCGCCGGTAAGGCCCCTGCCGAGCATGGCTCGGCACTACAGGGGCTCAGCGAACGATTGCACCAACAGCCCTGTTTTCGGCATGCTCAGTCCATGACATCCCCTTCACGCTCGATCCACGTCGTGGCCGCCGTCATCACCGACGCGCGTGGCCGCATCCTGCTCAACCGGCGCACCGGCGACAGCGACATGGCCGGCCTCTGGGAATTCCCCGGCGGCAAGCGCGAGCCCGGCGAGACCTCGGAGCAGGCGCTGATCCGCGAGCTGCGCGAGGAACTGGGTATCGAGGCCGAGATCGGCGAGTGGGTGATGGATGTGCCGCAGATCTACCCGGACAAGCGCCTGCGCCTGGAAGTGCGGCGTGTGCGCCACTGGAAGGGCACGGCGCGTGGCCGTGAAGGCCAGGCGATTACCTGGGTAACCCCGGACAAGCTGGCGCGCTATTCGATGCCGCCGGCCGACCTGCCGGTGGTGGCGGCGCTGCGCCAGCCCTGCCACTACCTGGTCACGCCCGAGCCTACCGATGGCGAGGAAACCTGGCTGGCGTCGATCGAGGCCGCCATCGCTGGCGGCATCCGCCGCATCCAGCTGCGCACCCCTATGGCCGCGCAGCGCGAAGCCTTGGCCAGAACCGTGGTGGAGCGCTTCGGCAAGCAGGTTGAAGTGCTGATCAATCGCGATATCGCCTTGGCCAGTGCGCTGGGTGTCGGCGTGCATCTGGGCAGCGAGCAGCTATTGCAGCTACAGGCGCGGCCTCTGCCCGAATCAATGCTGGTGGCCGCGTCCTGCCACGATCTTGCGCAGCTGCAGGCGGCGCAGCAGTTGGGCTGCGACTTTGCGGTGCTGGGGCCGGTGCAAGCCACAGCTACCCATCCGGATGCCGCGAGCCTTGGCTGGGATGCCTTCGTCGAGCTGCGTGAGCGGGTCTCGCTGCCGATCTATGCGATTGGCGGTATGGGAGCTGGCGATGTCGAAACCGCACGTCGGCATGGCGCCTTGGGTGTCGCCGCGATTCGCGCGCTATGGCCGCAGGTCTGAGCCACTGACGGCGTCGAGCTGCGCTTACAGGGTGATCCAGAAGCAATTGTATTGGCGGCGCAGATGCAGGATGGTCCGCGTCGGTGTGGCGCTGCGCGGCAGGGTCTGCTCCAGGCGCAAGGCAATTGGACGACGTGGGCCGCTGCCGGTATTGCTGATTGCCTGCACTTCCGGATAGCCACCAGTGCCGGCCGCCTGGGCCGGATCGACCGGCGTGCCATCGGTATAGGTGAATGGCTCGGGCGGCGCGGGAACATAGGCCGGTTCCTCTGGAAACACCGGCGCGATGTCAATCAGCGGCCGTTGCACGATCTCATCCAGCCTATCCATGACCCGGGTTGCGGCGGCGCTGGAAAGCCCATTCCAGAGATAGATGCCTGACAGGCGATTGGGATCGCGCGCATCGGCAGCCGATTGGATCTGCGCAACCAGTTCGCTGAGCCGGCGTGCGCAGCTGTCGCGGTACAGGCCGCTGCCGCCAACTGCGCGCGCATCGGGTAGCAGGCGCGCGCGCGCACCCATCACTTCGCAGGGTTTGTCGCCATAGACGGTTTGACCCTGCGCGTTGGTACAACGGTTGATCTTCTGCGCGTGTGCATTGAATGCCGCTAGGGCGGAGCAGGTGAGCAACAGGAGCAGCAGCAGGCGCATCGGCCAAGGTTAGCGGTTGGTCGTGCGCGCAGGAAGTGATGAACGCTCAGCTTTTGCCGATGCGCTCCAAGACAGCATTGGTCGGTTTGGCCAGGTTGAGCGTGTAGAAATGCAGCGACGGCGCGCCGCCGGCAATCAGGCGCTCGCACAGCCCGGCAACCACGTCGGCGCCGAACTCGCGTACGGCTTCCGCGTCGTCGCCGAAGGCCTGCATGCGCTTGCTGACCCAACGCGGGATCTCGGCACCGCATTGCTCGGAGAAACGGCGTAGCTGGCTGAAGTTGGAGATTGGCATGATGCCGGGAATGATCGGCACGTCCACACCCAGTTTCTGCGCGGCATCGATGAAGTGGAAATAGGCGTCGGCGTTGTAGAAATACTGGGTGATCGCGGCATCGGCACCTGCGTCGATCTTGGTCTTGAAATGGCGCAGATCGGTCAATGCATCGCTGGCTTGCGGATGGGTTTCCGGATAGGCGCCGACTTCGATACGGAAGGCATCGCCGTGCTCGGCACGGATGAAGGCAATCAGCTCCGAGGCGTAGCGCAGGTCACCGGGGAAGCCCATGCCCGAGGGCAGGTCGCCGCGCAGGGCGACGATGCGTTTGACCCCGATGGCGCGGTAGAGCTTGAGCAGCTCGCGGATTTCCTCGCGGGTGCCGCCCACGCAGGACAGATGCGGAGCCGCCTGCAGCCCATGGTGCTGGTTGAGGTGGCGCACGGTTTCGGAGGTATAGCTCAGCGTCGAGCCACCGGCACCGAAGGTACACGACACATACTCCGGCGCGTGGGCCTTGAGCTTGGCGGCGGTGCGGTCCAGCTGGGCGCGCTGGTCATCGGTCTTGGGCGGGTAGAACTCGAAGCTGAGCGCGGTCATTGGAAGCGGCCGGGTCTGACGGGATGCTGCTAATTATATCTCTCTATCAAGATGGATATGCAATTGTTTCAGCCGAGACTTGGGGAAGCGGGCGCATTCTCAATGCGCTTGGCGGGCTGGACGTTGTGGCAGCAAGGCGATGCAGGCGACGATGGTCAGCAGCAGAACGACCGTGGCGGTGTAGCGGCTCAGGGCCAGTCCGCCGTGATCCAGCGGCTTGTCGAGGAAGTCGCCGACCACCGCGCCCAGCGGCCGGGTCAGGACGAAGGCCGCCCAGAACAGGGTGGTGCGGGAGATGCGGCTGTAGAAGTACAGCAGCGCCACCAGCGCCAGCAGTCCGCCAAACAAGGCGATACCGCCGGTATAGCCAAGCCCCTGGGTATCTGCAGCCCAGTCGCCCAGGGCCGTGCCCAGGGTCTGCGAGAAGGTGATGGTCAGCCAATAGAACAGTTCGCTGCGTGGTGAGTTGATCTGGGTGACCGAGATGCTGCCGGTGTTGCGCTGCCAGACGAACAGGGTGCTCAACAGCAAGGCAAGCAGCAGGGTGGTGCCGCCGGTGTAGCCGATGCCCAGCGAGCGATCGACGTAGTCGGCCAGGGTGGTGCCGACCGTGGTGCTGGCAATGATGGCGAACCAGTACACCCAGGGCCGGAACTTGGGCGAGCGGATCTGCGCGAACACCGCGACCGCGAACACCGTTGCAAACAGCGCTGTGCCGATCAGGTAGCCGAGGTTCATCGACATGGTGACGGCATCCCCGCCGACTTCGCCCAAGGTGGTGGCGAGGATCTTGATGATCCAGAAGCCGAGGGTTATGGCGGGGACCTTGCTGAGTGATTCGCTGAGTGAATCGGTCGGCGACATGGCAGTCATCTACGCGGGAGTGCTGCCACTGTCGGTGGGCGGTTGTCGGAGTTGCGTCGTAGATTTGTGTGCGATGCAGACGATGTTCATTGGAAGCTCGCACCGCCCCTGCATGCACCGGCGAGAAGGCTCCTGCCGAGCATGGCTCGGCACTACGCCCCCTCCCTTTGCCGCAGGCAAGGGGAGGGCTGGGGAGGGGGGCTTTTGCTTCTGGCTTTTGAGCCCTCCACCTCGCGTGGAAGCAGAATCAGAAGCCGCAACGCAAGTGCGCTTGAACGTCGAGCTCTCCGCCAAGAGCACCCCTCCCCAACCCTCCCCTGCACCTTTGGTGCAAGGGAGGGAGCAGAGCTTTGCCGTTTTCGGCATGTCAGTGGACCGCGGCAAGCTTCCGGCTATGCCGGTTTTGGCAGCAACGTCAAACCAGCAAAAACCACGTTCGGCTTAACGTTCGGTTTGCGATGATCCAACGCCAGCGCCACTCCGGCGCCACCTCAACTGGAAAGCCAGCATGAACGCATCCAGCGCCATCCGCCGCGACGTCGGCCCCATTGCCCTGATGCTTACCGGCCTGGGCTCGATCATCGGCTCTGGGTGGTTATTCGGCGCTTGGCGCGCAGCCGGCCTGGCCGGGCCCGGGGCGATCTGGGCGTGGGTGCTGGGCGCGGCCATCATCCTCACCATTGCCCTTACCTACGCGGAGCTGGGTGCGATGTTCCCCGAATCCGGCGGCATGGTGCGCTACAGCCATTACTCGCACGGTTCACTGGTCGGCTTCATCGCCGCCTGGGCCAACTGGATCGCCATCGTCTCGGTGATCCCGGTCGAGGCCGAGGCCTCGGTGCAGTACATGGCGTCATGGCCATGGCAGTGGGCGCAGGACATGTATGTGCAGCAGCCGGGTGGAATGGGCGAACTCAGCCATGCCGGCCTGCTGATCGCAGCGGTGCTGGTGGTCGTCTATTTCCTGATCAACTTCTGGAGCGTGAAACTGTTCGCGCATTCCAACAGCGCCATCACCGTGTTCAAGCTGATCGTGCCGACCCTGACCGGTGTGGCCTTGATCGCAAGCGGCTTCCATGCCGAAAATTTCTCAGTTGGATTGAAAGGAGCCGGTACACCAATCCTGGATTTCTCCGCCATCCTTACAGCCATCGCAACTGCCGGCATTGTTTTCAGCTTCAACGGTTTCCAGAGCCCGGTGAATCTGGCCGGTGAGGCCCGCAATCCCGGTCGCAGCATTCCATTTGCGGTGGTCGGCTCGATCCTGCTGGCAGCGGTGATCTATGTGTTGTTGCAGGTGGCGTATATCGGCGCAGTGCCGAGCCAGATGTTGGCCGAGCACGGCTGGCATGGCATCGATTTCCGTTCGCCCTTCGCCCAGCTGGCCTTGATCCTCAACCTGCACTGGTTGGCAATGCTGCTGTATGTGGATGCCTTCGTCAGCCCCAGCGGCACCGGCATGACGTATACCGCCACCACCGCACGCATGATCTACGGCATGCAGCAGAATGGCACCGCCCCCAAGGTGCTGGGCAATATCCATCCGCGTTGGGGCGTGCCGCGGCCGGCGATGTGGTTGAACCTGGCGGTGTCGTTTCTGTTCCTGTTCTTCTTCCGTGGCTGGGGTACGCTGGCTGCAGTGATCTCGGTGGCCACCGTCATTTCCTACATGACCGGGCCGATCAGCGTGATGTCGCTGCGCCGCACTGCACCGAATCTGCATCGCCCGTTGCGGGTGATCGCGCTACCGATACTGGCGGGTGTGGCCTTCGTTATGGCTACCGAACTGCTGTACTGGGCGCGCTGGCCGCTGACCGGCGAAATCATTCTGCTGATGGTCGTGGCCTTGCCGGTGTACATCTATTACCAGCGCAAGATTGGTTGGCATGATTTCTCCCGGCAGCTGAAAGGCGCGCTATGGCTGATCTGCTATCTGCCGCTGCTGGCGCTGGTTTCATGGGCAGGCAGTACGGCATTCGGCGGTGCTGGCTATCTCAGCTATGGCTGGGACCTGTTGCTGGTGGCGGCGATCGGCGTCGTGTTCTATCTATGGGGCGTCAACTCCGGCTGGCGCACGCCGTCGATGGATGTGGCCGAACAAGAGGCGCAAGCGCAGGCCTGAGCTTGGCAGCGAACGTCCACTGCAAGCAGTGGGCGTTGGGGCGCGCTGGTTCCGGTCTTCGCACTGATCGCCGACAATGTCGTCCTCCTTTGTTGGAAGCGATGATGTCCATCTACCTGACGCCGTTTGCACGTACCCGCTTGTTCCCGCGCATGCCGCGCGCCAATACCATCCAGGGTTGCAGCGCTGAGGAATTCGAACAGCATTTGAATGAGCATGCCGCCGACGCGGTGCTTGATGGCTATGCGCCGTTCTGCAAATTGCATGTTTACAAGAACTGGACCAGCACCCGCTGCCTGACCGTTCCTGTCACCGAGCAAAACCGTCATCTGCTGCGTTCCGGCTACGAGGCCCGCAGTCGCGAGGAACTGCCGGTGTTGGTGCGCTGGTTCGAAGGCGTGGAGCCGGCCGTGGCCGACTATCTTGTGGTCATCCTCTACAGTCGCGAGCAGCTGCAGAAGGAGGGCTCACCGATCGAGGCCGACTGGGGCGTGGTCGGTTGCCTGTACACCGCGACTGCTGAAGAAATTCCGATGGCGCCGATCACCATGATGCGCAACGCATTGGGTGTTGAAGAAGGTGGCTCGGGCGTGCCGATTGACCGTGCGGCCTATGCGCGCGCTGTGGAATTCTGGGGCGCCAATGCAAACTGGCGCTGATTCGCGGCCACGCACTGCCAAGCGAGCCAGTCTTTTTGCAATCAGTCGCTGGCATCTGCTGCTGGCGATGTTGGTGTTCGCGATGGAAGTGATCATCGCCACACGCCTTCCACATGTGTCGTGGGTACGTGCCTATCTGGGTGATGTATTGGTGGTGATGCTGCTCTACGCAATGATCCGCAGCGTGCTGCGCATCAACGACTACCTGATTCTGCTGCTGGTGTTTGTGTTTGCCTGTGGCATCGAGTTTGCCCAGTACTTCCATGTCGCAGAGCGTCTTGGTTACGTGCGTGGCGATGTGATGTACACGATCATCGGCAATACTTTTTCGTGGGGCGACATCGTCTGCTACGCAGTGGGTTGCATGGCAACTGGCCTCATCGTGGCGCTATCACGCGTGTTTCGCCGCATTCATCGTTGAAGCGCGGCGTGCTGCGCGTCTGCACGAGATCACTGTGGACGCGCCTTTAACAAGCCTTAACAGCTGTTCGCGTAAAATGCGCTGGCTCAGCATCATTCAGCGATTACGCACAGGCAACCTGTCTGTTGATGCTTGGACAGCCGGCACTACGCCTTACCGGGATGATCCCGGTTTTTTCTGTCCCTGACCGTCTCCGTGGCCTTGCCGCGGGGCATTCCTTCGTGCGCATTACGGCCTGCGCGAACTCATGCAAGCCAAGGCCAAGCACGCAATCAACTCAGTAACGGGAGGACTGGCCCTGTCATGTCTACAGGTGAATCCACTATCCGCAATGAGCCGCTGCAAATCGAAGACATTACCGTCATCGATAAGGCAAAAGTAAAAAAAGCAGTCACCGCCGCCGCGTTGGGTAACGCGATGGAGTGGTTCGATTTTGGTGTGTACGGCTTTGTCGCCTATGCCTTGGGAAAAGTATTTTTCCCCGAAGCATCGCCCAGCGTGCAGACCATCGCTGCGCTGGCCACGTTCTCGGTGCCATTCCTGGTGCGCCCGTTAGGTGGCGTGTTCTTCGGGGTGATGGGGGACAAATTCGGCCGGCAGAAAGTGCTGTCGGCAACCATCATCCTGATGGCGATCAGCACCTTCTGCATCGGCTTGATTCCATCGTATGAAAGCATCGGCATACTTGCGCCGATCCTGTTGCTGCTGTGCAAACTGGCGCAGGGTTTCTCCGTCGGTGGCGAGTACACCGGCGCGGCGGTGTTTGTTGCCGAGTTCGCACCGGACAGGCGCCGCGGCTTCCTCAGTAGCTGGTTGGACTTCGGCTCGATCATCGGCTTTGTCGCTGGTGCCGGCGTGGTGGTCCTGCTCAGCAGTATCGTTGGCGAAGAGCAGTTCCTCGAATGGGGCTGGCGCACTCCGTTCTTCCTTGCCGCACCGCTGGGTTTGATCGGCTTGTACCTACGGCATGCTGCCGAAGAAACGCCTGCCTTCACCGAGCAGCTGGAGCGCATGGAGAAGGAAGACCAGGATGCAGTCGGTAGCGCGCCGCGTATCTCCTTCAAGGAGATCGTCAGCAAATACTGGCGCTCCTTGCTGGTCTGCGTGGGCATCGTGCTGGTGACCAACGTCACCTACTACATGTTGCTGACGTACATGCCCACCTACCTGTCGCACAACCTGCACTACTCCGAAGACCACGGCGTGCTGATCATCATCGTGGTGATGGTGGGCATGTTGTTCGTGCAGCCCTTCGTTGGGATGGCCAGTGACCGCATCGGCCGCCGGCCGTTCATTGCCGCAGGTAGCCTTGGTTTGCTGATCGCGGCGATACCTGCGTTCCATTTGATCACCAGCGGAAACACCGGTTGGATCTTCGTCGGCCTGCTGTTGCTGGCGGTGCTGTTGAACTGCCTGATCGGCGTGATGGCCTCAACCTTGCCGGCGATGTTTCCCACCCGCGTGCGCTACAGCGCGCTAGCCAGTGCATTCAACATCTCGGTGATCATTGCCGGTGTAACGCCGACGCTGGCGGCATGGCTGGTTGAAACTGCCGGTGACCTGATGATGCCGGCCTATTATTTGATGGTAGTGGCG
Organism: Stenotrophomonas sp. STEN018; assembly: GCF_056760235.1. Classification (NCBI taxonomy): domain Bacteria; kingdom Pseudomonadati; phylum Pseudomonadota; class Gammaproteobacteria; order Lysobacterales; family Lysobacteraceae; genus Stenotrophomonas; species Stenotrophomonas sp. STEN018. The sequence continues at coordinate 19,450 of NZ_JBRREK010000054.1, read as the reverse complement.
GTGATTGGTCTGGTAACTGCCTATTTCATGCACGAGACGGCCAACAAACCGATGCGTGGCGATACGCCGAATGCGGGCAGCCGCCGTGAAGCGCGGGAACTGCTGCAGGAGCAGTACGACCATATCGAGGCGAGCGTTGATGGCCTTGATGTGGAAATCACCGACATGCAGGACAAGCTTGCTGACCTGGAACGTCGCAAGCAGGCCTTGATTGACCGGCATCCAGATCTGGTCTGATCAACTCCCTCCTCTTCGCTATGCGAAAAGGAGGGGGCTGCGCTACTCCCTCCCTTGCACCGAAGGTGCAGCGGAGGGCTGGGGAGGGGTGCTCTTCGCGAAAAAATCAACGCCCAGGCATTTCTGGCTTTCAGCCCTGACCTAGGTGAGCGTTGACGCATGTATCGAGCCCTCTTCTTTGCGAGAAGAGGGCTCGGCATGTGTGGCGATGCAAAGCAGATCAAACGTTACAGCGGAAGCGCAGCGCGTTGAGCTGCGGGAAGCGCGCGATGATGGCGATGGCATCTTTCCAATGCGTTTCAAAGGCCTCGTCGGGCACGGGGAGAAATGCCGGGCCTACGCCATCGAAGCGGAATTCAATTCCCCTATCAGGCAGCAGCTGGCGGGTGATCGCAGTCGGCGTGCGGCCGTTGCGCAGGTGCCAGACGAGTTCTTCAATCACGGTATTCCAGGCATCCACTTCAAGATCATCAATCCACTGCATGTGGCGGGTCCTTGGCTCGGTGGTAGTGCAGGGCAACGCGGGCGGATGAAGTGCTGGGTAGGGCTGAAGCCAGGTAGTCGGTGACCGATCATCGCTCAATTGGACTGGCATCGCGTTATTTGCGCAAATGAGCTGTCCAATCAAATGGTCTGATGATTAGTCCGGGTTATGTTCGGACAATCAAGACGAATCTCAGTATTTAGTGGGCTCGATGCAAGATTGCAGCGCTTTTCAGCTGCTATCCGAGCTCGCTACGACAGACGGTAACCCCTGAAATCAAACAGATATCGAGCTCGCACAGTGACAGGTGCGGGTATGCAAGGGCTTAGCCGTGATTTGATGGTGCAATGCCAGTACCGTGAAAACCCCCAGCGGCGACTTCTGGTAAATTCCATGAAAGGAATCCGATTTGTGTCTGCAGATTGCAGACGGTCATCACATCTGGAATAGGCATGGATAAGCTGAATAACCTTCTGGCACAGGTCGCTGTGCTGGGTAATGCGCAGCGGCAGTATCAATTGCAGTGCGCTGAGATCGGTAGCAACGTGGTCGAGCGGTGGTGGGGGCGTGATTCTTTGTCCGCACATGCGTTGACCGAGGTGGACGTACTGTCCACCGATAAAAACATCGACCTGGATGCATTGCTTGCCAAGCAGGCGGCCTTGCTCATGCGTAGCGCGGACGGCAGCGAACTACGGCGCAGTGGTTTGATTGCTTCGGCGCAGCGCATGGGCAGCGATGGCGGGTTGGTTCGCTACCGTCTGTCGCTGCAGTCCTGGACCTGGTGGTTGCAGCACGCGCGCCACAGCCGGGTTTTCCAGGAAAAGAACGTACGCCAGATTGTGGATGCGGTTCTGCAGGACTATCCGGACCTGGCCAATTGGCGCTGGGCCGAAGGCTGCGATGAATTCATTGCCTCGCGCGTGCGCAGCTACTGCGTGCAGTACCGCGAGAGTGACCTGGACTTCCTGCAACGGCTGTTGGCCGAGGAAGGACTGGGTTGGCGGCTGTACCAGGACGAGCAAGCGCCCTGCGGCAATGGCATGGAGCTCTTCGCTGACAGCCTGACGCTGCCAGAGGATGCGGCCAGCGCAAAAGTCGGTGTGCGCTTCCATCGCAGCGATGCCACCGAGTCCAGTGACAGCATCCAGACGCTGGGCCGGCAGCGTGCACTGGGCAGTAACCGCATCAGCCTGCTCAGCGACGATTGCCGTTCCGTGCGCGGCATCAGCGCGCAGCTGCCATTGGATGGCGGTGGCGAGCAGTCGCAGCGTGAGAGCTACGATCCGGTCGGCGCCTACGCTTTCAGCAACGCTGCTGCGGCAGATTGGTACGCCAAGTTGCAGGCACAGACGCATGAGGTGCACGGCCGCACTTGGCAAGGTCAGGGCACAGTACGGGGCTTTCAATCCGGCACCTGGCTGCAGGTGCTGCAGGCACCGTTCTCTGCAGCGCCAGAATTACTGCTGACCGAAGTGGATCACGCCGGCATCAACAACCTGCCCACCGATGTTCGGCAAGCGATGGATGACGCGCTGGGCAAAGCGCCCATCGACGCAGCAGACGCAGCGCTGTGGCAGCAGGCCGAGAAGGTGGGCTACGCCAATCGCTTCAAGGCAGCTGAGCGTGCAATGCCGTGGCGGCCCGTATTGATGGATGGCACCGGCCAGCGCTTGAATCCGCGGCCCACAGCACCGGGTTACCAGACCGCCCGCGTGGTTGCCTCGCACGGCGGCAAAGACCAGGACGTCTATGCCGACAGCATGGGCCGCATCCGCGTCTGCTTCCATTTCCAGAATGGCGAAGCCGATACAACATGGCTGCGCGTTGCCCAGCGCTACGCCGGCCCCGGCGTGGGCGCACAGTTCCTGCCGCGCATAGGTCAGGAAGTGCTGGTGGGCTTTCTGGATGGCGATATCGACCGGCCCATCGTACTGGGCGCGCTCTATAACGGTCGCGGTGAAGCCGGCGTTGCACCGACGCCGGCTGGTGCCAGCGCCAATGACGACCGCAGCGCCTACGCGCAGGCCCGCGACGGCGCGACCAGCGCACAAGGCAATCTAAGCGGCGGCCATGCGCCAGCGTGGCACGCGGCAGGCGCTGGTGACGATGCACACCGCAATGCCGGCACTGTCTGGGGCATCCGCTCACGCGAATGGGAAGGCGGCGAAGGCAGCAATCATCTGCTGTTCGACGACAGCGACCAACAGCTTCGTGTACAGCTGGCCAGCAGCCAACAAACCTCGCAATTGAGCCTCGGCCACCTGCGGCATCAAGCCGACAACTTCCTCGGCAGCCTGCGTGGCACCGGTTTTGAACTGCGCAGCGACGCCTGGGGCGCAGTACGCGCCACCTCTGGCGCCTGGTTCAGCGCCTACGCCCATCGCAGCAGCAGCCCAGCTGGCGAAGTAGTACAGCCAGCGGCCTTGCTCAACCAGTTGCAAAGCCTGAGCACCCGTTTCAGCCAAGCCGCCCGTACTCACCTGACCAGCACGCTGGTAATGAAGGAAGGCGCACGCAGCAAGGACAGCTCCAGCATCGTGCCGGATCAGGCACCGCTGGCCGCTATGCTGGCCAGCGCCAAGACCACGGTAGCGGGCAGCGAGTTCGACACCGCAAGCGGTGAAGCCGCCCAGCGCAAGCCAACCGCAGGCAACGGGCGCGTCCCACACAGCGGCGACCCGCTTCTGGGCTTCGCCGCACCCGCTGGCATCGTCCATGTAGCAGGGCAGGCCCTGTATTGGTCAGTAGGCGAAGGCCTGCTGCTGGCCAGCGGCAGCGACAGTGACACTGCTGTGATGGGCAATGCACGCCTGCATGCAGGGCAAGCCATCGGCATGTTGGCGTGTGCGGTTGAAGGTGGCGCTGGCGGCGGCAACGCGCTGAGCGTGGTAGCTGGCACCGGTGAGTTGAATGTGCAGGCACAGAACGACGAAGTGCGCATGCAATCGAGGCAGGCATTGCGAGCTGCTAGTGCGCAGGGTGTGGTGGAGCTTGCTGCGGGTAAGACGATTCACATCGCTACAGCTGGTGGCGCCAGTGTGACTATCGAGGGCGGGAACATCAGCTTCAATTGCCCAGGGACGATTACTGTGCATGCGAGTAAGAAGTCGTTTGTTGGGCCAGCGCAGAAGTCTTATCCATTGCCAGCGTTTTCTGAGTCTATCTGTTGGGAGTGCTTGCTGCAGGCAATGAAGAAAGGTCAGGTTCTGGCGGCCAAGAATGGTTGACGGAGAATTTGAATGAATCGCCACTACATCGATCTGTTCTCGCCTTCTGTTGTTGATGACGTGATGGCGTTTCTTCCACAGGACCGAGCGGTTTTTGCATTGCTCGATCTGGCGTTCTGCGCAGTTCGCGAACGGGCGCGATTGGAGGAGAACTTCCAGGTACTTCGTTTATACGAGCGGTACGGCGCTGAAGGACCCGCAGCGGAGCTATCTCCGGCACTGCTGGAGTTGCCACTGGACCTCGTGGAGCGCCGGCAAGCGTTGACGCAACTATGTGCTCTATCCAGCGGCCGTCCGATGCTTTCGTTGTTGGTGACAAGCGGGGGATTGGAAGCGACCTGTGCGCATCTGCAGGCGCAGATGGAGGCGCGTGCGAATGAAGTGAGCTTTCTGGTGAGGTTGGCGGATACACGGTGCTTGCCAACTTGGATCGCTGCGCTCTCGACAGAACAGAAGGAGCGGTTTCTCGCAGGAATAGAGGGCTGGTGGTACGTGACTCGGGGTGGAAAATTTGAGCGAATTGGCGGGCTGGATGACGCCAGATCTTCGACCGAGACGCGGCCTTACGTGTTGACGGTTGAACAACATCGCCGGCTTCAGGTGGCAGCTGTGCCGGACATGATCATCAACTATCTGCATTCTCGGGCAGACGTATTTGGTGTGTTGGCGCCGGTTCCATCTCAGGTCCATGCCAGTGTCCAGCTGGTGATCGATGAGCTCGATATTGATCCGCTGGGTCTGTCTGCGACAGTTTATCGATCAATTTTGGAAGTGCTACGTTCGCAATTGCTACTGGTCCAGCCAGGAGCTACTGGTTGAACGCCGCATACGAGAATTTTCAGTTTGGAGGTTTGTTGGTTTCTGGCGTCGCTTTTCGTTCAACCGGAGGTTATATGTCGGGTTCTGGCTCTAGGTCATTTTTTGAATTTCTCTTTAAAGCAAGATTAATTGGGAAATTCGCTATTCTCTTCATAGGTCTCTTTGGTGCGCTCGTCGCATGTCGGTCGAGCGAAAAAGACGTGGCGCAGTTCTCGCCTGATGAGATTGGGCTTAGTTTGTCTGGTTTGAACTACACAGATATGCCGATCGGATCAATCTATGTGAATGGGTCTTGGGGTGGAGGGGTTCAGTCGTACAACAATGGCAACGGTTCCGCAGGAAGTGTCGCGCTACCTTATCCATGGAAGCCGGGGACGAAGGTAACGGTAAAATGGAGTGATGATGAATTGTATGGGCGTGACAAGAATGCTCTATATACAGTGGATGTCGAAGTTCCTCCGTATCCGATGATCTATTCCGGTTACTTGTGGGTGGCGTTCTTTCCTGGCCGGAAAGTAAAGGTTTATGCCTCCGGTTATTATCCTGGGCATGTGAGTTTTCCTGATGGATTGTTGACGCCAGCGGAAACCTGTAAGCGTGATCCGGCGTGCATTGAGTGGTATCGAAGCAAAAAGCCGCCGAGAGAGGGATACTACTAATGAGGAGTCAAACGGTAGGGCCTCCAGCTCTTCGGCTGAGTGCTGATCAGCAGGCCGAGTTGTTGGCCTGCGACGTTGGTGGCTACGATGCAGGGTGTTCTGTTGATCTTAAGTGGGGGTTTTTCTTCGATGGGACAAATAACAATTTAGAAAGAGATAAGCCTGGCCTGTCGCAGAGTAACATTGCGCGACTGCACGATGTTTTTGTGGAGGGCTTGGATCATCCGGAAAACAGAAAGCGCTACATTGCTGGAGTTGGTACCCCATTTGAGAGGGAGGTGGGGGATCAAGGTAAAAGCGTCCACCAAGCTGCAGGGCTATCTGCAGGCTGGGGCGGGGAAGCGCGGATAAATTGGGCGCTTTTGAAGGTTTTAGACAACTTGCACGCTTACTACGAACGAAGAGATCTTGGTGAAGAGCTTGGAGTGCCGGATCCGCAGACCGTAAAAAAAATGTCAACGGATCTAAATATTCCTGTTCATCAGCTGAAAAGACAAGTTGGTGATGAGATTGAATTACTCCGTGAAATAAACATGCTGGAATCTGTCCAGCTACTTACGTCGACCGCCGCGAATCCTCCCAATGATCTAGGGCGTCGCTCGATACTGAGGGCGCGGCGGGAAATTTTGGCACCGAAGATTGCAGGGTGGCGCAAGGCATCCAAGCCTAGAGTGCGAACTATTCGCATATCCGTATTCGGATTTTCACGCGGAGCGGCGGAGGCGCGTGTGTTTTGCAGCTGGCTTAAGGATGCGCTTGATCCGGACTTTACCTTGTGTGGAATACCCGTTGAAGTTGATTTTCTAGGAATATTTGACACAGTTGCTTCCGTGGGAATGGCAAATAGTAGCATCGCCTTTGACGGGCATGGAGGATGGGGGCGTGCGGCAGATCTAGCAGTGCCGGCATATGTTCGTGAGTGCGTGCATATGGTTGCTGCACTGGAGGTGCGAGCGTCTTTCCCCCTCGATGCCTATCGGGGTAGTGCACGCAAAGCTGTGCAGTTGGTTTATCCGGGAGTGCATTCGGATCTTGGTGGCGGCTACATTCCGTCGGAACAGGGCAAAGGCTATGTCGGTACCGAGGGTAGAGATACGGCCAAATTTTCGCAGATTCCGTTGCAGGAAATGTATCAGCGCGCTCGGGCCGTTGGGGTTCCGCTAGATGCAGCTTCACCTGGGCTACCAAGAAGCGCCCGTGATTCGATGGAAGTTGATGGCGAATTGATTAGGGCTTATTCCAACTATTTCGACGCCACTGGTGGTGCGTCCTATGGTTCGCTGCAACAAATAATGCATGATCACTATGGAAGATACCTGCAATGGCGGAAGCTACGGCTCGGTGACGATGCTCCGGCAGGTTTGCAGCACCAGCCATTCGTTAGTCGAGCAGGCAAGAAGAGTGGCCAAGATGTTGTTGATCTTGTAATGGCCAACTTCGAGCTTAGGTGGGAGCATGAGGCGCTGCTGAAGGACGAAAGGAGTGATCCTGCGCTACGCGTCCCCAACGGTTTGTCGGACAACATCGGTAAATTCATTGAGCTGCGAGCCCGCAGTATTTTGCCTATTTCTGGTCTGCGCGATGCAGCGATCGCTTATGTCTGGGGCTACAAGATGAAGTGTTGGCAAGAGATCAAGCCGATTTGGGAGACTGTCGGCGATATCGACCCTCGGATTTCTCGCTTGATGGATGACTACATCCATGACTCCAGAGCATGGTTCAAACCATTCGGAGCACCCAATGAGGCAGCTTGGAAGCGTCAGCAGGAAGAAAGGATGAAATCTTTGGAAGCGCAAGATGCGCGGCACAAGGAATGGGAACGAATCAAACAGGAAGATGAAAGAATCATGCGTGAAGGCAGTGCGTTGGAGCGCATGGCGGCAGCTCACCGACGATCTGCGATGAACTCAACGCCGCAAGCGTGGCCAAAGCGTTTAGAAGGTGCGGATCGCAAGGATCTCGATGCGTGGAAGAATGGTGGACGCTTGCCGTTTGAAATTGAAGGCCGCGAAAGCTGGTCGATATTCGGCTATTTGCGTTGGCGCATGGTCTACGAGGACGAAGCAAGTTGGCTTCAGCAGATTGGTGATTTCGCAGGGGCCCAGGCTAGGGCGGTCAAAAGAGGAATCAAGGATAAGGTGGACGATGCAGTTGATCGTGCTGCAGAGGCAGCTGGCCGCGCTATCGGTGATGGAGTGAAGAAGAGCACGGACTACTTGTTGGATAAGGCGAAGGACGCGCTATCCAATGGGATTCCACGACCCCGTCTGTAGCAGGAGCTGTCGTATGGAGGATGCGGATAAGTTGAATGTAATCAATGCGCCTCTATTAAGAGCGCTTGTTGGGCAAGCAGACCTCTTCGACCAAGTAAGCAGGGGGTGTTGTCGGCCTACTTCTACCCTTTCCCCGGAGGCGAAGGATTTGGCTGGGGAGGGTGCTTCTGAGGCTGTACACGCGTGCAGGAACCCCCTCCCCCCCCCTGCTTCGCAAGGGGAGGGGCCGAATCAGGGCGCTGCTCAGGCGTTAACAAGGAAGTTGCTGGAACATAGTTCCAACCAAGGGAAATCTTGAAGGACGCTAGGCGATGTGCATGAGCCGACAATGAGCAGAACGCAGAAGTGCCTTGAGGCGCGCCCGGCAAAACTGAAGAACCGTGACTCCAGTCACTCTACGCGCGATCGGATGAAGATTTACACATTTGTGAATAGATTCATTGCCTTCACGCAAGCATGCGCAAAGCCGCCAATTTGAGCCAATTTTCAAGCTGTCCCCACCAATCCGACCCCACCAACCCGTAACGCGGGCTATAGGAAAGTTCTGATAGATTCGGGCTGGGGGATCCTATTGCGTCTGCTGAATGGTGGGCGGGAATTGCATTGGGTTGGCATGGATAAGCTGAATAGCCTGATGGCGCAGGTGGCTGCGCCGAGTGATGCACAGCGTCAATATCAATGGCGATGCTCCGGATTGGACGGGGGCATGGTCGAACGTTGGTGGGGCCGCGATGGCCTGTCGACGCACGCGCAGACGGATGTGGACGTGCTGTCCACCGATCAGGGCGTCGCGCTGGATGCGCTGCTTGGCACCCAGGCGGTGCTGCTGATGCGCATGGCCGACGGCGACGAGCAGCAACGTAGTGGTCTGGTGGCGCAGGCGCAGCGGATGGGTAGTGATGGTGGCCTGGTGCGCTATCGCCTGTCGCTGCGGTCGTGGACCTGGTGGCTGCAGCATGCGCGGCACAGCCGTGTGTTCCAGGACAAGAACGTACGCGAGATCGTGGACGCGGTGCTTGCCGACTATCCGGATCTGGCCAATTGGCGCTGGGCCGAGGGCTGCGATGAATTCATTGCTAAGCGCGTGCGCAGCTACTGCGTGCAGTACCGCGAGAGCGATCTGGACTTCCTGCAGCGGCTGTTGGCCGAGGAAGGGCTTGGTTGGCGTTTGTATTCTGAGGAACAGGCACCTTGCGGCAACGGCATGGAGATATTTGCCGACAGTCTGAGCCTGCCGCAGGACGCCAGCAGTGCCGCGGCCGGTGTGCGTTTCCACCGCAGCGATGCCACCGAATCCACGGACAGTATCCAGACCCTGGGCCGGCGTCGCGCTCTGGGCAGCACCGGGCTGAGTTTGCTCAGTGATGATTATCGGCAGGTGCGCAGCGTCAGCGCGCAGCTGCCCTTGGACGGCGGCGGTGACGCCTCAAAACGCGAGAGCTATGACGCAGTGGGCCCGTATGCGTTCGCCAACGCCAGTGCGGCCGATTGGTATGCCCGCTTGCAGGCGCAGGCGCACGAGGTACATGGCCGCACCTGGCTGGGCCAGAGCACGGTGCGTGGCTTTCGCTCCGGTACCTGGCTTGAGGTACAGCAGGCGCCGTTTGCGGCTGCGCCGGAGCTGTTGCTGGTGGAAGTGGAGCACGCCGGCATCAACAACCTGCCCACCGATGTACGGCAGGCGATGGACGATGCCTTGGGTGCTGCGCCGATTGCCGACGGTGACGCCGGGCTTTGGCAGCAGGCCGAGAAGGTGGGCTATGCCAACCGTTTCAAGGCGACGGAGCGCACGTTGCCGTGGCGGCCGGCGCTGGAGGATGGGAACGGTCATCGCCTCAATCCACGGCCTACCGTGCCTGGCTATCAGACGGCGGTGGTTGTCGCTGGACAGGGCGGCATCAGCAAGAACGTGCACGCCGACAGCCTGGGGCGGATTCGGGTGCGCTTCCATTTTCAGGATGGGCAGGGCGACACGACGTGGTTGCGGGTTGCCCAGCGCTACGCAGGCCCCGGTGTTGGCGCGCAGTTCCTGCCGCGCATCGGCCAGGAAGTGTTGGTTGGCTTCCTGGATAGCGATATCGATAGGCCGATCGTGTTGGGGGCGCTGTACAACGGCCGTGGCGAAGCAGGCGTTGCGCCCACGCCTGCCGGTGCCAGTGCCGAGGCGGATCACAGCGCGTATGCGCAGGCACGAGATGGCACCGCCAGTGCACAAGGCAATCTGAGTGGCGGGCACGCGCCGGCCTGGCATGCGGCAGGTGCAGGTGAGGATGCGCATCGCAATGCCGGTGCGGTGTGGGGTATCCGTTCGCGCGAATGGGATGGCGGCGAAGGCAGCAATCATCTGTTGTTTGATGACAGCGACCAGCAGCTTCGCGTGCAGTTGGCCAGCAGCCAGCAGACTTCACAGTTGAGCCTTGGCCATCTGCGCCATCAAGCCGACAACTTCCTCGGCAGCTTGCGCGGCACTGGCTTTGAGCTGCGCAGTGATGCCTGGGGTGCGGTACGCACAACTTCGGGCGCTTGGTTCAGCGCCTACGCGCACCGCGCCAACAGTCCTGCCGGTGAAGCGGTGCAACCGGCGGCCTTGCTCAATCAGCTGCAGGGGCTGAGCACGCGCTTCAATCAAGCGGCGCGCACGCACCTGACCAGTGCACTGGCGATGAAGGAAGGCGCACGCGGCAAGGATCGCTCCAGCATCGTGCCGGATCAGGCACCGCTGGCGGCGATGCTGACCAGCGCCAAGACCACAGTTCCCGGTACGGAGTATCAAGGTGCAAGCAGCGAGGCAGAGCAACGGCAGGCAACGGCCGGCGATGGCAGGGTGCCGCATAGCGGTGATCCGCTGCTGGGCTTCGCCGCACCCGCGGGCATCATCCACGTAGCGGGGCAGGCGCTGCATTGGTCGGTAGGCGAAGGCCTGCTGTTGGCCAGCGGCGGCGACAGCGATACCGCAGTGATGGGCGCTGCACGCCTGCATGCCGGGCAGGCCATCGGCATGTTGGCCAGCGCAGTGGAAGGTGGCGCCGATGGCGGCAACGCCTTGAGCGTGGTGGCAGGCACCGATGAGTTGAACGTGCAGGCGCAACACGACGAAGTGCGCATGCAATCGAAGCAGGCGCTGCGCGCGGCCAGCGCACAGGGCGTAGTGGAACTCACTGCCGGCAAGACCTTGCATATCGCAACTACCGGTGGTGCCAGCATCACCATCGAAGGCGGCAATATCAGCTTCAACTGCCCGGGCAAGATCACCGTGCATGCGAGCAAGAAGAGCTTCCTCGGTGCCACCCACCTGTCCACCGAAATGAACAGTTGGCCGGACGCGCAGTTCGATGATGTCTATGTAGTGCGGCACCGGGCCACGGGCGATCCCATGCCCAATACGCGGGTGCAGATCACCCGCGGCGATGGTGGCCGTAGCGAGGCGGTCACCGATGCACAGGGGCGTCTGCCGCGGCAGCGCGGGCAGGGTATCGATGAGGTGCTCATCAAGGTTCTGGGGAAGGTCTAGCGCATGGAAGAGAGACAGGACGTTGTACTGCCCAGCGGAGACTGGGACGAGGATGGCCGGCCGGTCGCGCGTGCGCGGCTTACCCAGGTCAAGGACAAGCGCGACAAGGTGGTCGAGGCCGATACTGATGCGGTCATTCCGGTCATCTTCCTGCCCGGCATCATGGGTACCAACCTGAAGTCGAAGATCACCGGCGACCCGGTGTGGCGGCCGCCGAACACCGATGGTGTGGGCGCGGTGCTGGGCGCGATCGGGCAGATGTTCGTGTTCCTGTTCCGCGGCGCGGCTACGCGGCAACGGCTGTTGAATCACTTGACCTCGGAAGTGGATGATCGCGGCCCGCTGGACGCGGAAGATGTCATTCCCGAGGCGTTGGCGCGCGAGCGTGGCTGGGGCCAGTTGATGCGCTCGGCCTACAACCCGGTGATGGCCGAGATGCACCGCAAGCTCAATGACCTGATGTCGGCGGGCAAACTGCAGCCATGGTGGGCCGAAGATGGCGCGCGTGCGCCAGCCGAATACGGTGAGATGGTCGGCGGCAATGCCGCGCTAACCTTGGAGCAGGCCAAGCATGCGGCGCACTACCGCTTCGAGGTCTGGTCTGGTGGCTACAACTGGTTGCAGAGCAACCGCATCTCTGCCCAGGACATCATCGCGCGTATCGATAACGTGATCCTGCCGTACTACGCTACGCGCGGTATCAACGCGCAGAAGGTATTGCTGGTTACCCATTCAATGGGCGGCCTGGTAGCGCGCGCGGTGTCGCAGGTGTCGAACTACGGCAAGTTGCTCGGTATTTCGCACGGCGTGATGCCAGCGACGGGCGCGGCGGCGACTTACCACCACTGCCGGGCCGGTTATACAGGTGCACCCAGCATCATTCTTGGCCGCGATGCAGGTGAAGTGGTGGCGATCCTGGCCCGATCAGCAGGTGGTCTGGAGCTGTTGCCTGCTGCTGATTACAACGAGGGCAAGGCATGGCTGCAGCTGGGCGACGAAGGCCCACAGTTGCCCGTTGGTGGCGATCCTTACGGCGAAATCTATCTCAACACCAAGTGGTATGGGCTGGTTCCCGAGGGCAACACCGAGTTGCTCGACCCGAGCGCGCCGACAGCGGCAGCTGCATCTGCACGCGAAGAAGAAGATGGCCCGGCGCTTACACCGCGCACCAATTTCCAGATCATTGTTGAAGGTGTGAGGGACTTTCATAAGGACATCACCCGCAAGTACCACAAGCCGACATTCGCGCATTACGGCGATGACGCCAAGCAGCTTGCCTGGGGCTCGCTGGCCTGGAGCGGTGGCAGGATGACGGGTGTGGATTCGGTGACGCCGGTGTCGGACAACCGCAACGGCAAGATCAAACTGCAGGACACGGTTGGCGTGATAAAGCTGGAGATTGCCGATCCCATCGATCCCGGTGATGGCACAGTACCGGCGTGTTCAGGTGCGGCTCCTAAAGCTGAGATCACAGGATGTTTCCGCCAAGGCAGTTTCGGCAGCGGCCAGTACGCATTGAAAGGCAAAAAAGGCTATGACCATCAAGGCAGCTACAACGACGAGCGCACCCGCTGGGCAACACTGTACGCCGCCGTGCGGCTTGCACAGGGCGCGGACTGGGCATGAGTTGTTGCACGCGATGATGCGCCGGCCGCTGCTGCGTAGCTTGCTGGCTGCGGTACTACTGACCTTTGCCTCGGGCGGCGTTGCCGGCGCGGCACCGAAACAACGGGGACCAGAAATGAAGACTTTGTGTGTTGGGCGATTCCTGCTGGATGTGCCTGCTGCTACCGCGATCCAGCCCGGCTATGTGTACGCACGCAAGAAGGTGGAGACGACTACCGGCGTATCACTGCAGGAGTTCCGCCAGCGGGTGGCCGCGCGTGACGCGACGTTGACTGCGGACCGGCATCGCAATGGTGAGTCGATGTCGGTCAGTACGACGTCCTTTGACGAAAACGCGGTGCTGCTTACCTCATGGGTAAGCGAAAGCAGCCGCGCCGGTCATCGCCAGGAGCTGTACGTACTGGACCCAACGCACAACGTGCAATACCTGATCAGTGGCGAGACCGAGGCGGCGAAGCTGCCGGCCGCGATCGAGAACTATCGGGCCTTGCGGCCGCGGATCAGCTATCGCGATCCCAGCACCATTCCGACCGCCGCGGGCTTCTGCATTGATTCGGGCTTCATTGCCGGCAATCGCATCAACAGCGAGGAAATGACCATCGGCCTGCGTCCGCGTGGCTATCCCGGTGCGCGCATGACGCTGATGTCCTATGTCACCGGCAAGCCAGACCAGCCCTTGCTGCAGCGTGCCTCCGATCTTCCGCCGGAATACGCGGCCGCCGCAGCGCGGATGCGCAATCTGCGCCGTGGTGAACGCAACCTCGGGGTGATCCAAGGGCAGGAGATTCTCGCTCACGCAGAAGGTGACGGGCGCAAGATGTATGCCTTCCTGTGGGAATCGCAGGGACGTGCGGAGTCGTTGCAATACCCGTTCCTGTCGCTGCAGTTGCTGACCGAAGAGAAGGCCGATGCGTCGGCATTCCGCGATGACGCACAGGCGCTGGGACTGTGGGATCAAGTGCTGGGCAGTCTGCGTCTACGACCGGGCGCGATCTGATTCTTTGTAGGAGCGGCGTAAGCCGCGAAGCTGATGGTGTCCGAGACCTCGGGCGTTTTTGCTACCTGATGATGTATCTGCTTCGCGGCTTATGCCGCTCCCACAAAGAGCCGAGGTAGGCCGTAATTCCCAAAAAAGGGAAAAGCTGAAACGCGGCACAATGCTGCTCACTAGTGAATCGGGATATACAGCTCCATCTGCGCTGCCGGATTGAACGGATCATCAAAGCGTTCGTCGTAGCGTTCCAGATCAATGCCGTCTTTTGCCAGCAGTCCGTGCTCGGCAAGGAGGTGGTCGTAGATTGCCTTGAAGCTGACGCTGATCTGCACCGCAGTGCCGGTGTGAGTGAAGACGGCATAGCGCTGCGCCGGAATCTGGAAACGCACCATTCCAGCCGGAATCAACGCATCGTCGCCCACTTGGAAGCCGGTGATGTAGCGCAGCGTGCCATCGGTCTGCGGTTCACAGACGCCGTAACTGACGATGGGTTCCAGCTTGCCGATGATTTCATCCTCGCGTGGGATGAAGCGTTGCCAGAGTTCAGCGAAGCCATCTTCGTCGGCGCGGAGAATCGCTTCCATTCCGACGACGGTGAAGGCTGGGCGTTCAAGGATGTTGAGTTGCATGTTGTTGCTTCTTGTCTGAAGTGGTGGCTGGATACATGCTGCCATCGTCTTATGGGCGCGCAGCTCGCCGTTGCGCGGCGCCGATCAAGCTTCGTTCTGCGCCCGCAGATAAGCGACCAGAGCATTGGCATGACCGTGGCCGATGTTGTGTTGCTCCTTGAGGAAGGCCACCTGTTCCGTGTGCTTCCTGTCCTTGACCGTGTCCAGCAGTTGCAGCCAATGCTTTACCGGCTTGCCGTAAGTCTTCTCGATGGAAGGGAAATACGACGCCGGGCCCTGGACTTTTTCGCTGCTGGTCATGTGCGTGTCCTGAAAGGAGGAGTGCCAGGTAATGATGCGGCAAACGCAGAGTGTTGGCGATTCAGCTACTTCTCTCTATAGGGCACTGATGTGGGCCTTGGTCGCGCGGAGGAGTGCGCCAGAAACAGAACGGGCGCCTTGCGGCGCCCGTTCTCTGTAAAGCTGCCCTCACCCCAACCCCTTGGAGAGGGGCTCGAACTGTAGTGCCGAGCCATGCTCGGCAGGGGGCTTTACCAGCTAAAGCTGCCCTCACCCCAACCCCTCCCGTGTACGGGAGAGGGGCTTAAGCAAAGCAGGGCAGCAAATCAGTAGCGGTAGTGGTCCGGCTTGAACGGGCCGTCGACCGGAACGCCGATGTAGTCGGCCTGATCCTGGCTCAGGGTGGTCAGCTTCACGCCGATCTTTTCCAGGTGCAGACGAGCGACTTCTTCGTCCAGCTTCTTCGGCAGCAGGTACACCTTGTTCTCGTAGCTGTCCTTGTTCGCCCACAGGTCGATCTGTGCGAGCGTCTGGTTGGCGAACGAGTTGGACATCACGAAGCTCGGGTGGCCGGTGGCGCAGCCCAGGTTGACCAGGCGGCCTTCGGCCAGCAGGAAGATCGCGTTGCCGTTCGGGAAAATGTACTTGTCCACCTGCGGCTTGATGTTGACGTGCTGCACGCCCTTGTAGCCCACCAGTGCATCGACCTGGATTTCATTGTCGAAGTGACCAATGTTGCAGACGATGGCCTGGTCCTTCATCGCGCTCAGGTGCTCGATGCGGATGATGTCCTTGTTGCCGGTGGTGGTGACGTACAGGTCAGCACGGCCCAGGGTGGATTCGATGGTGTTGACCTCGAAGCCTTCCATCGCCGCCTGCAGGGCGCAGATCGGGTCGATTTCGGTGACCACCACGCGCGCGCCGTAGGCACGCAGCGAAGCGGCGCAGCCCTTGCCCACGTCGCCGTAGCCGCAGACCACGGCAACCTTGCCGGCCAGCATCACGTCCATCGCGCGCTTCAGGCCATCGGCCAGCGACTCGCGGCAGCCGTACAGGTTGTCGAACTTGCTCTTGGTGACCGAGTCGTTGACGTTGATCGCCGGGATCAGCAGGGTGCCGGCCTGTGCCAGCTGGTACAGGCGGTGCACGCCGGTGGTGGTCTCTTCGGAGACGCCCTTCCAATCCTTGACCACGCGGGCCCAGTAACCCGGGCGCTCGGTGGCGACGCGCTTGAGCAGGTTCTTGATGACCTGTTCTTCGTGCGAGGCAGCTGCTTCGTTGACCCAGTTGCTGCCGTTCTCGAGCTCGTAGCCCTTGTGGATCAGCAGGGTGACGTCACCGCCGTCATCGACCACCAGCTCCGGACCGGTCAGGGTGCCGTCGGCCAGGGTGAAGGTCAGCGCATCCAGGGTGCAGTCCCAATATTCTTCCAGCGACTCGCCCTTCCATGCGAACACCGGCGTGCCGGTGGCGGCAATCGCGGCGGCAGCGTGGTCTTGGGTCGAGAAGATGTTGCACGAGGCCCAACGCACTTCGGCGCCGATGTCCTTCAGCGTTTCGATCAGCACGGCGGTCTGGATGGTCATGTGCAGCGAGCCGGTCACGCGCACGCCCTTCAGCGGCAGCGTTGCGGCGTGCTTGCGACGGATCGACATCAGGCCCGGCATTTCGTGCTCGGCGATGTCCAGTTCCTTGCGGCCCCAATCGGACAGCGAGATATCGCGGATCTTGTAATCACCTTCCTGCGAGAAGGTAGAGGCAACAGCGTTCATTTAGAGCTCCGGTGTGGTGCGAGCAGGCTCGCGTTCGCCGGGCGCCGTTGTTGCGTGAAAGCCGCCCGAGCCTGGCCGTTGGTGAAGTCCGTGCAAGAACACGGGCTGTAGTGGACAGGTCCACCCAACGGTCGCAGCGCCCCTCGGAACGGGCCGCCCAGTATATCGCGGCGACGTGCCCGCGCCGCGGGCCCAACCAACGGCAGGGGCCAGCGTCGATGGGGATTGTTAAGTTGGAGGATTGTTTTTGCCCAATAGGAATGCGCCATGAACCTGTCTCCCCACCGCCGTCGCCGCGCTTCGGCCGCCTTGGTGCTGTGCGCCGGCCTGCTGCTGGCGGTACCGCCGGTCATGGCGCTGAGCCCGCCGCCGGCGCAGAAAGGGACCCAGCAAGGCGAAGGCTACCGGCTGCCGTCGGCCGCGCTGCAGGCCGTGGTGGATGCCCCGCGTGCGCCAAGCCTGTACCTGTCGCCCAAGCGCGACCTGACTGCGCTGCTGCAGACCCCGGCGCTGCCGTCGATTGCCCAAGTGGCAGCCCCGGAGCTGAAGCTGGCTGGCCTGCGCATCAATCCCAAGACTGTGTCCGACAGCCGCTTCTCGTTCGGCAGCAAGTTGTGGCTGGCCTCAACCAGCGACGGTAAGGAGCGCCAGATCACCGGTTTGCCGCAGCCGCTGTCGGTGGCCTCGCTGGCCTGGTCGCCGGACCAGAAGTACCTGGCCTTCAATCAGCTGAACCCGGCCACTGGCAGTAACGAGCTGTGGCTGGTGGATGTGGAGACCGCCAGTGCGCGGCGTGTGGCCGAGCGCCTGAACAGCATCGTCGGCAACGGCTATGCATGGCTGCCGGGTAGCGACGCATTGCTGGTCATGCAGCGTCCCGTCGGGCTGGGCGAGCCGCCGCACGGTGACGGCGTTCCGACCGGGCCGGCTGTACAGCAGACCGAGGCCGGGCAGGGCGTGCGCACCGTGCGTACCTACCAGGACCTGTTGAAGAACGAAGACGATGCGCGCCTGTTCGAGTACTACATGCAGGCGCAGCCGGTGCGGGTGTCAATCAGCGGTGACAGCAAGCCGGTCGGTGCAGTCGGTATCTATCTGGGCCTGACCGCATCGCCGGACGGCAACTACCTGCTGAGCCAGCGCGTGCAGCGGCCGTTCTCCTACGCGGTGCCGGTCAGCAGCTTCCCGCGCCATATCGACGTGCTGGATGCGCAGGGCAAGCTGGTGCACACGGTGGCGCGCCTGCCGCTGGTGGACGGCCTGCCGACCGGCAACGATGCAGTGCCGACCGGCGTGCGCTCGATCAGCTGGCGTGCCGATGCACCGGCAACGCTGGTGTGGGCCGAAGCACAGGATGGCGGTGATCCGTCGCGTGAGGCCAAGGTGCGCGATGCGGTGATGATGCAGGCGGCGCCGTTCGAGAAGCCGCCGGTGACGCTGGCGCAGCTGGGGTCGCGCTATGCAGGCGCAACCTGGGCGAATGGCGAGCTGGCACTGCTGGATGAGTACTGGTGGAAGAGCCGCCAGGTGAAGCAGTGGAAGATTGCCCCGGATCACCTGGATCAGGCCGCAACGCTGCTGGTCCAGCGTTCGGAGGATGATCGTTACAGCGACCCGGGCGAGCCGCTGCTGCAGATGGACAGTCGCGGCCGTTCGCGTTTGCAGCTGACCGCCGATGGCTCTGGTTTCTATCGCATTGGTGACGGTGCATCGGCCGAAGGTGATCGTCCGTTCCTGGATCGCGTTGATCTGGCCAGCGGCAAGAGCGAGCGCCTGTTCCATTCGCAGGCGCCGTATTACGAAATGCCGTTGAGCATTGTCGAAGGCGAGGGTGGCCGCATCCTGACCTATCGCGAATCCAACGACGTACCGGCCAATCTGTTTGCACGCGGCCTGGCCGCTGATGCGCAGCCGGTGGAGCTGACCCACTTCGTGCATCCGCTGCCGCAGCTGCGTGGGGTGAAGAAGGAGCAGATCCGTTACAAGCGCGCCGATGGTGTTGAGCTTACGGCTGACCTGTTGCTGCCGCCGGGCTACGACGCCAAGAAGGACGGTCCGCGCCCGGTGCTGATGTGGGCGTACCCGGCTGAGTTCAAATCCGCTGCCGATGCCAGCCAGGTCAGTGGCTCGAAGTACCGCTTCAACGCCATCAGCTATTGGGGGTCGCAGGCCTTCCTGGCGAAGGGCTATGTGGTGCTGAACAACCCGACCATGCCGATCATTGGCGAGGGCGATACCGAGCCGAACGACACCTATGTGCAGCAGTTGGTTGCCAGTGCACAGGCAGCAGTGGATGAAGTGGTGAAGCGCGGCGTCGGTGACCGTGAGCGTATTGCCGTTGGCGGCCATTCCTATGGCGCGTTCATGACTGCAAACCTGTTGGCGCATACGCGTTTGTTCAAGGCAGGCATTGCACGCTCGGGTGCGTACAACCGCACACTGACACCGTTCGGCTTCCAGGCCGAGGAGCGCAATTACTGGCAGGCACAGGACGTGTACCAGAAGATGTCGCCGTTCAATTACGCCGACAAGATCAAGGATCCGATCCTGTTCATCCATGGCGTGGACGACAACAACTCCGGCACCTTCTCGATCCAGAGCGAGCGCATGTTCGCTGCGGTGAAGGGCTTGGGTGGCACCTCGCGGCTGGTGATGCTGCCGAACGAATCGCATGCCTACCGCGCACGCGAATCGATCATGACCATGCTGGCCGAAAGCGAAGACTGGCTGGACCGTTGGTTGGGTGCAGAGGCAGGCAAGAAGCGCTGACCAACAGCTCCCTCCCTTTTGCACGCAGTGCAAAGGGGAGGGTTGGGGAGGGGTAGCCTTTGGTACCCTTCTGTAGTGGGGGGGGGGGGGGGGGGGGGGGGGGGGGGGGGGTTGGGGGGCCCGGCGGGCGGGGGGGGGGGGGGCGGTGGGTGGGGGGGGGGGGGGGGG
>NZ_JBRREK010000053.1:0-28518 GCF_056760235.1 Stenotrophomonas sp. STEN018 | reverse complement strand
CCCCGCCCCCGCCCGCCGGGGGGCTTTTGTCTGCCCCCCCCCCCCGCCCCCCCCCCGGGGGGGGGCCGGGCCCCCCCGCTTCCGGGCCCCCCCCGCCCCCCCCCCCCCACTACCCAAATCCAAAAACGCTTACTTGTTCGGCGCAAACGCCAAGGTACGGCGGGTGGTGGTCGGGCTGCTGATCGGCTCGAACTTCCAGCGTTTCACCGCATTCAAGGCTTCGCGGTCGAAGGTGCGTGCCGGGGTTGCGCGCAATACGCGGGCGTCGGTGACCGAGCCATCGGTGCCGATGCTCAGCTCCACCAGCACTTCACCGGAGGTGCCCGAACGCAGTGCATCGGCCGGGTAACGCGGGGCCGGGGTGCTGACCGCACGCAGGGTCGGCGCGGCTGCCGGCTTGGGCGCGGCAGCCTGCTGGGCTGCGGCCTGCGCGGCACTGCGCTGCTCGGCTTCGCGGCGGGTGGCGGCCTGACGCTCGGCTTCCTGGCGTTCGCTGTCCTTGCGCGCGGCTTCCTGCTTTGCCGCCAGCTGCTGCGCGGCAGTCGCTTCGACGGCCTGCTGCTGGGCCATGCGCTGCTGTTCGACCTGCTGCTTGGCGCGGGTTTCAGCGTCCTTCTTGGCCTTGTCGGCTTCTTCCACGGTGCGGCGTTCGGCTACCTGCATGCTGCCGGTGACGCCCTGCTTCAGGCGCGGCAGTGCTGGCGCGGTGGGGTCTACCTTTTCCACCAGTGCAATCAGGCGCTGGGTTTCGGTGAAGTCCTCACGGCTCAGGGCCTGCTCGGCGGCGATCAAGGTGTAGGGCTGCAGATCGGTCAGCGCGCTCTTGATCGAGGCGTCATTGGGCAGCTTGTCGCGCAGCGCAAGGTAGTACTCCATGGCGTTGTCGCCAGCCGGTGCATACATGCGGTTGTCGCGCAGTGCGGCGCTGGCCAGGTCGCGCAGCTGCTGGGTGTCCATGGCCTGGACCTTTTCAGCAACCGCCGGCGCGGCGGGCGCGGCTGCAGCAGGCGTGGCCGGTGCAGTGGCCGGTGCGGTGGTTTCATCCTTGCCGGAGCAGGCGACCAGCGTGCTCAGCAGAAGAGCGGGCGCCAACAGACGCAGCGTGCCTTTACTCATGACGTACGACATCAAACATCCCCTTGAATCGACGAACGTGGACTGCGTATGCCCTGACGGCGGTGTGGTGCTGGCATTTCCCGATGCAGCACCCATCAGCAGTGAAGCGCGAATCTAGCATCGCCGGCAAGGGATGCGGCGGTCGATGATGACGCTGAAATGAAAAAGTGACGGGCGTCACATGATGCGGCGCCCGTCACTGGTGTTGCTCAGTGCGCGTTGGACGCCGGCTTGGCGTGGCTGCCAGACATCAGCTTGTCGGTCCAGGCGATGCCAATGGCTGACAGGATGAACACGCAGTGGATGATGGTCTGCCACAGCACACCGGCCTCGGTGTACTTGCTGCCTTCCGTGCCCAGCGTGCCGATCTCGATGAAGGTCTTGAGCAGGTGGATCGAGGAGATGCCGATGATCGCCATCGCCAGTTTCACCTTCAGTACCGAGGCGTTGACGTGGCTCAACCATTCCGGCTGGTCCGGGTGGTTGTCCAGACGCAGGCGCGAGACGAAGGTTTCATAGCCGCCCACGATCACCATCATCAGCAGGTTGGAGATCATCACCACATCGATCAGACCCAGCACCGCCAGCATGATCAGCTGTTCGGTCAATTGCGTGGCCGAATGGATCAGGTGCCACAGCTCCTTGCCGAACAGGAATACATAGACGCATTGCGCCAGGATCAGGCCCAGGTACAGCGGCAGCTGCAGCCAGCGTGAAGCGAAGATCAGGGAGGACAGCGGGCTCAGTGATTTCTGTTGAGACATTGGGAAGGATGGTGCGTTGCGGAAACGGAGGAGGTTACCGGTCGCCCGGAAGGCTGCCAAGCGGCTACCGTAGAGGCCCCTGAGGATGGTTCTGCCGAGGCGTATTCATGATCGACCTTTATTACTGGCCAACTCCCAACGGCCACAAGATCACCTTGTTCCTGGAAGAGGCCGGGCTGGAGTATCGGGTGCACCCGGTCAACATCGGCAAGGGCGATCAGTTCCTGCCGGAATTCCTGGCCATTTCGCCGAACAACAAGATGCCGGCCATCGTCGACCATGCCCCGGCCGATGGCGGCGCGCCGCTGAGCGTGTTCGAGTCCGGCGCCATCCTGCTGTATCTGGCCGAGAAGACCGGCCGCTTCATCCCCAGCGACCTGCGCGGCCGCGCCGCCACCCTGGAATGGCTGTTCTGGCAGATGGCAGGGCTGGGCCCGATGAGCGGGCAGATGGGCCATTTCAATGTCTACGCGCCCGAGCGCATTCCCTACGCCATCGAACGCTATGACAGCGAGGTGCGGCGCCTGCACCGGGTGATGGACAAGCGTCTGTCCGAGTCGGCGTTCCTTGGTGGCGACGATTACGGCATCGCCGACATGGCCAGCTACCCGTGGATTGGCGCCTACGCCAAGCTGCCGGTGGACTTCGATGCCTTCCCGCACCTGCGCCGCTGGCACCAGGCCATCGCCGAACGCCCGGCCACCCAGCGCGCCTATGCGGTCGGCCCCACGGTCAATCCACAGGCCGGTCAGCCGCTCAGCGATGAGGAGA
Source organism: Stenotrophomonas sp. STEN018 (assembly GCF_056760235.1). Taxonomy (NCBI): domain Bacteria; kingdom Pseudomonadati; phylum Pseudomonadota; class Gammaproteobacteria; order Lysobacterales; family Lysobacteraceae; genus Stenotrophomonas; species Stenotrophomonas sp. STEN018. The sequence goes on along the minus strand of NZ_JBRREK010000053.1, from coordinate 25,867 downwards.
AGCGCCTGCTGTTCGGCAAGCGCGACTGACTCACGGCAGGGGCAGTAGGGGCGGGGCTCGGCTAGGATGGTCGGATCCGTGCTGTTCTGACAGGTAAACCATGCGTCCCTTGTTTCTAGCCCTTGCCATGATCCTAGCCACTCCCACTGTCCACGCTGAAAAGCTCACCCTCGAAGCCATCACCGGCAAGGCGCCGCTGTCCGGCCCCACGTTGATGAAGCCCAAGGTGGCCCCGGACGGTTCGCGGGTCACTTTCCTGCGCGGCAAGGACAGCGACGTCAAGCAGCTGGACCTGTGGGAGTACGACATCGCCAGCGGCCAGACCCGGCTGCTGGTCGATTCCAAAGTAGTGCTGCCCGGTACCGAAACCCTGAGCGATGCCGAAAAGGCCCGCCGCGAGCGCCAGCGCATCGCCGCCTTCAGTGGCATCGTCGATTACCAGTGGTCGCCGGACGGCAAGACTCTGCTGTTCCCGTTGGGCGGCGAGCTTTATCTCTACGATCTTGGCAAGCAGGGCAGCGCTGCGGTGCGCAAGCTCACCAACGGCGAAGGCTTCAGCACAGACGCCAAGCTCTCGCCCATGGGCGGCTTCGTCAGCTTCGTGCGCGAGCGCAACCTGTGGGTGATTGACCTGGCCAGCGGCAAGCAGCTGCAGCTGACCCGCGACGGCAGCGCCACCATCGGCAACGGTGTGGCCGAATTTGTCGCCGATGAAGAAATGGACCGCCACACCGGTTACTGGTGGGCGCCGGATGACTCGGCCATTGCCTTCGCCCGCATCGACGAATCGCCGGTGCCGGTGCAGAAGCGCTATGAGATGTATGCCGACCGCGTGGAGATGGTCGAGCAGCGTTACCCGGCGGCCGGCGACCACAATGTGCTGGTCACCCTGGGCGTGATCGCGCCGCGCGCTGATGCCGCGGTCAACTGGGTGGACCTGGGCAAGCAGCAGGATATCTACCTGACCCGCGTCAAATGGCGCGACGGCCAGCACCTTTCGTTCCAGCGCCAGAGCCGCGACCAGCACAAGCTCGAGCTGATCGAAGCCAACCTGGCCGACGGCAAGCAGCAGTTGTTGGTCACCGAGACCAGCAAGACCTGGGTGCCGCTGCACAACAGTCTGAAGTTCCTCAAGGATGGCCGCTTCCTGTGGTCGTCCGAGCGCAGCGGCTTCGAACACCTGTATGTGTCCAGTGCCGATGGCCGTAGCCAGACCGCGTTGACCTCGGGCAACTGGCCGGTGGACGAACTGCTGGCCGTCGACGAAGACGCCGGCACCGTCTACTTCCGTGCCGGCATCGAATCAGCGCTGCGCAGCGAAATCTATGCCGTGCCGCTGACCGGTGGCACGCCGAAGAAGTTGTCGCAGGCGCCGGGCATGCACAGCGCCGCGTTCGCCAAGAACGGCAGCGTCTATGTGGACAGCTGGTCCAACAGCACCACGCCGCCGCAGATTGAATTGTTCCGGGCCAATGGCGAAAAGATCGCCACCTTGCTGGACAACAACCTGGCCGATGCCAACCACCCGTACGCCAAGTACCGCGATGCGCAGCGCCCGGTTGAATTCGGCACGCTGACCGCTGCCGATGGCAAGACCCCGCTGAATTACAGCGTGATCAAGCCGGAAGGCTTCGACCCGGCGAAGAAGTACCCGGTTGCCGTCTATGTCTACGGCGGACCCGCCTCGCAGACCGTGACCGACAGCTGGCCGGGTCGTGGCGATCACCTGTTCAATCAATACCTGGCCCAGCGCGGCTATGTGGTGTTCTCGCTGGACAACCGCGGCACGCCGCGTCGCGGCCGCGACTTCGGCGGCGCGCTGTACGGCGTGCAGGGCACGGTGGAAGTGGCCGACCAGCTCAAGGGCGTGGAGTGGCTGAAGTCGCAACCGTGGGTGGATGGCAGCCGCATCGGCGTGCAGGGTTGGTCCAACGGCGGCTACATGACCTTGATGCTGCTGGCCAAAGCTTCCAACCAGTACGCCTGCGGCGTGGCTGGCGCACCGGTCACCGATTGGGGCCTGTACGACACCCACTACACCGAGCGCTACATGAACCTGCCGGCAGCCAATGTTGATGGTTACCGCGAAGCACGCGTGCTCACCCATATCGCCGGGCTGACCTCGCCGCTGCTGCTGATCCACGGCATGGCCGATGACAACGTGCTGTTCTCCAACTCGACCGCCCTGATGAGCGCGCTGCAGAAGCGTGGGCAGCCGTTCGAGCTGATGACTTACCCGGGGGCCAAGCATGGTTTGTCGGGTGCGGATGCGCTGCACCGTTACCGCGTGGCTGAGAACTTCCTTGGGCGTTGTTTGAAGCCTTGAGGCGCGTTGTTGTTGTGATTTGTGGGGGGAGGTGCAGGCCAAAGCGAACAGCACCCCTCCCCAACCCTCCCCTTGGCCTTCGGCCAAAGGGAGGGGGCTGAGCTTTGCTCCCTCCCTTTTGCGAAGCGAAGGGGAGGGCCGGGGAGGGGTGCCGTTGGCTCTCGCTGTCACCCCAATTCACCAAAATACCCCCACTTCCTACCCTTGCCGCCCCGGCAACGACTGCGTACGGTCAGCCCATCCCTTACGGAGCTGTCCATGAAGCCTCTCGTCCTCGCCGTCGCGCTCGCCCTTGCCGCCCCGCTGCCGCTCATCGCAATCGCAGCGCCCGCACCCGCAACGACCAAGACAACTCCCGCCGTCCCGGCCTGGGTTGCGCGCAGCAATGAGCTGGCGCAGATCCTGCTGCAGGCGCAGGCACCGTTCCAGCCGGAGTTGACCAGCTTCTTCGGCGTGCCCGGCTATGACGACAAGGTCGTCGATCTGCGCGCGGACAACACCGGGCGTTACCGTGCCGCCATGAACAAGGCGCGCGACCAGTTGCGCGAGAAGCTGCAGGTCGAGCGCGATCCCAACCTGCGCCAGGACCTGGAAATCATGATTGGCGCCGCCGAGCGCAACATCGAAAGCAGCACCCTCAACGAACAGCACCTGATGCCGTGGGTGGATGTGCCGCAGACCGTGTTCGGCGGCATCAACGGCCTGCTCTCTGACCAGGTGCCAGAAGCGCGCCGGGCCAAGGCGCTGGATCGCCTCAATGCCTATCTGGGCAAGGCGCCGGGCACGCAGCCGCTGGCTACCCTGGCGCGCCAGCGCTACGAGGAAAAGAGCGGCACGCCCAACCTGCTGCAGCCGACCAGGATCGAAGTCGACCAAGCGCTGGCCAACGTCGATACCTACATCGCCGGCATCGGCAAGCTGTTCGCCAAGTACAAGATCGACGGTGCCGATGCCTCGCTGGCCGAGCTGTCCACGCAGATGAAGGACTACATCGCCTGGACGCAGAAGGACGTGCTGCCCAAGGCGCGCACCGACAACCGCCTGCCGGCCGAGTTGTATGCCTTCCAGCTCAAGGAAGTGGGCGTGGATATCGACCCGGCCCTGCTGATGCAGCGTGCCCAGCTCGAGTACATGGAGACCCGCGCGATGATGCGCCAGCTGGCACCGCTGGTGGTGCAGGCCAAGGGCTTGAAGGTTGCCGACAACACCGACTACGTCGCGGTGATCCGCGCGCTGAAGCAGGACAAGATCAGCAACGATCAGCTGGAATCGCATTACCGTGGCGTCATCGATGCGATCGACCCGATCATCCACAAGCAGGGCATCGTCGATGTGCCGCAGCGTCCGTTGCAGATGCGCCTGGGCAGCGAAGCCGAAAGCGCGGCTTCGCCGGCACCGCACTACCTGCCGGCGCCGCTGGTCGGCAATACCGGCCAGCAGGGTACCTTCGTGCTGCCGCTGGGTAACCCGGCCTCGGGTGAGAAGGCGCAGTACGATGACTTCAACTTCGGTTCGGCGGCATGGACGCTGAGCGCGCACGAAGGCCGCCCCGGCCACGACCTGCAGTTCGCGGCGATGGTCGAGCGCGGCATCTCGCTGGCGCGCACCATGTTCGCCTTCAACTCGGTCAACGTTGAAGGCTGGGCGCTGTATGCCGAAGCCGAGATGGTGCCGTTCGAGCCGCTGGACGGGCAGATGATCGCGCTGCAGTTCCGCCTGCTGCGTGCGGCCCGCGCCATGCTCGACCCCGCCCTCAATCTTGGCCAGACCGACCGTGAGCGCGCCCGTAAGGTGCTGGTGGAAGGCGTGGGCCTGTCCGAGGCGATGACCACGCAGGAACTGGACCGTTACACCGTTCGCTCACCGGGCCAGGCCTGCAGCTACTTCTACGGCTACACCCGCATCATGGAACTGCGCATGCAGACCGAGCTGGCACTGGGCGACAAGTTCGACCGCTTGGCGTTCAACAACTTCCTGCTCGACCAGGGCCTGTTGCCGCCGGATCAGCTGGCGGCTGCAGTCAATGATGTCTTCGTACCGGCACAGCGCCGCAAGTAAGCACAAAGGGCGCCGCAAGGCGCCCTTTTCTCATTGGACTGGTTTTTGTGGGAGCGGCGTAAGCCGCGAAGCTGCTACATCATCAGATGACATAGACAGCAACGACTCCAGCACTATCAGCTTCGCGGCTTACACCGCTCCCACAGGACAATGCCAGCCCATGATGGGCTGCGGTTGTTTCAGTCCTTTGCAGAAGCCTGTGGCTGCGTGCCGCTTCGCGATCGATTTTTGTGGGAGCGGCGTAAGCCGCGAAGCCGCCACATCATCAGATGACATAGAAACCAACGACTTCAGCAACATCAGCTTCGCGGCTTACGCCGCTCCTACAAAGAACAGCGCCAGCCCAAGGCGTTTCAGTCCTTGTCGCTGGTCGGTTTCACCGTCGTACTGTCACTGGCATCTGCCTCAAACAGATGCATCAGGTCGGCGCGGGCATCGCGCGAGGTCTGCATCACTGCTGCCTCATCGTCGTAAACCAGATGCTGCGCCTTGAGCAGTGCTTCATCGTGCTCGCGGAAACGCTGCACATGGTCGCGCGCGACATTTTCTGGAAAACCAAGTGCGGTCAGCACGCGTTCGCTGGCTTCCAGGCTGGAGCCGAATACCTCGCGGAATGGCTCGGCCGACATATCCAACAGCTTCCACGCGTGCTGGCGGTTACGCGCACGCGCCAGCACCGTCGCCTTGGGATACATGCGCCGCACCAGCCGCACTGCGCGCAGATTGGTGTCCGGGTCGTCCATCGCCATCACGAACACGCGGATGTGCTCGGCACCGGCCGCGCGCAACAGATCGGGGCGGGTAGGGTCGCCGTAATACAACTGGTTGCCGAAACGACGCAGGTCCTTGACCGTGTCCGGGTCGGCTTCCAAGGCCACAAACGGAATGCGCTGCGCGGTGAGCAGGCGGCCGACGATCTGGCCGAAACGGCCCATGCCGGCAATCAATACCTGCGGCCGGTGCACACTGGCATCTTTCAACGTTTGATCCGGCTCGGGTTGCGCCGGTCGCGGCTGCGGCTTGAGCTGCAGCAGGCGTTGCAGGGCGAGCAGCAGCAAGGGCGTGATCGCCATCGACAGACCGACAATCGCAACCAATCGGTCGTGATTGATGCGTCCGAGCAGGTGCGCACGCTCGGCTTCGTTGAACACCACGAAGGCGAATTCACCGCCCAGCCACAGCACGCTGCCCAGCATCAAGGAGCTGCGCAGCGACATGCGCGCGGCCAGCCCCAGCGCGATCAGGATGGAGAACTTCACCGCCAGCAGGATGGCCACGCCCAGCGCGATGAACTCGGGCTCGGTGGCGACCCGCTTCAGGTCGATGCCCATGCCCACGGCAATGAAGAACAGACCGAGCAGCAGGCCCTTGAACGGTTCGACCTGCGATTCGATCTCGTGACGAAACTCGGAGTCGGCCAGCAATACACCGGCCACGAAGGCGCCAAGGCTGGCACTGAGGCCGGCCTCGGCCATGAACCAGGCCGTGCCCAATACCACCAGCAAGGCGGTGGCGGTGAATACCTCCGGCATGCGGGTACGCGCGACGATATGGAACAGCTGGCGCAGTATTGGCCGGCCGAGCACGATCACCAACATCAGCGCGCCCAGGGCGATGGACGCTTCCTGCCAGCTCAGGGTCTCGTTCTTGACCCCGCCCAACAGCGGAATGGCTGCCAACAACGGAATGGCAATCAGATCCTGGAACAGCAGGATGGCGAAACCAAGCCGGCCATAGTCGGTATTGAGTGCCTTGTGCTCGGACAGCAGCTGCAGCCCTACCGCGGTGGAAGACAGGGCCAGTGCGGTGCCGACCACCAGCGCGCTCTTCCACGAGAAGTGATTCAGCAGCAACAGCCCGCCCAGCACGATCGCACTGAGCAGCACCTGCACCGTGCCGGCGCCGAACACTGGCCGCCGCATCACCATCAGCCGCGACGGCGACAGCTCCAGCCCGATCACAAACAACAGCATCACCACGCCGATCTCGGCGGCATTGAGGATGCGGTCGGCGTCCTGCACGAAGCCCAGCACATGCGGCCCCAGCACCACGCCCGCGGCCAGATAGCCGAGCACCGCGCCCAGCCCGAAGCGCTTGAATACCGGCACGGCGATGACCGCCGCCAGCAGCAGTACCAAGGCTAATTCGAGACCGCTGCCGTGCATCTTGCTGTGCTCCTGGGTAAAACCGTTGGTGACGGCTGCCATTATGCGGACTGTGCCGTCAACGAAAACGAATGGCGGCCCAACCGTAGCCGAAGATTTCACGGCTGGCTGCTTGACCCTGGCGATCAGCGGGACCAGACTCCGCTGGCTGCCGGCGTGACCGCGCGGCATCTTCCCGGAGTCCAACTCATGCCCAGCGACAGTAGAAGTCGACCTTGTTCGACGCCAGCATTGGCAGCCGCCTGAGTAGGCAGGTTCGTCCGTGCTGGCGTTGCAATGGCAACCAGCAACAGGCGAATCACGATGAACCAGAAGAAGCTTCTGCGGCCAGTGGTGGATGCAAGCACACTTAGCGCCCCGCTTGCCAACTACAACACCGCCGATGCGGTGGAATTCCTCAACACCCTGACACTGCCACGCGCAGCTGAGCTGCTGGCGGCACTGCCGTTGCCGCGCGCGGTCAAATTGCTGGAGGCGCCCGAGCTGCAATACGCCGGGCAGCTGGTGGCAGCACTGCCAGAGGCACGCGCCGCAGCCTTGCTGGGGCTGATGGCCGACGACCGCGCCACCGATATCGTCCATGAGCTGGACGATGCTGAGCGTGCGCGGCTGATCCCGCTGCTGGCACCGGAGGCGCGGCGCTCGATCCAGCTGCTGCTGAGCTACCCGCCCAACACCGCCGGTGCCTTGATGACCACCGAGTTTGTCGGCGTGCCGGCGGACTGGACGGTGGCGCAGACCCTGCAGCACATCCGCGAGGTGGAGCGCAGCCGCGAGACGGTCTACGCCATCTACGTGCTGGACCCGCACAGCCGGCAGCTGCGGCAGGTGGTGACGATGCGGCGGCTGATCACCGGTGAGCCGGAGGATTCGATCCTGTCCGTGGCCCAGGTCAACCCGCCGGTAACGGTGGATGCGTTGCTGGACCAGGAAGAGGTGGCGCAGCTGATCCGCCGCCACGATCTGCTGGCGATCCCGGTAGTGGATGCGCGGCAGCAGATGCTGGGGATTGTCACTGTCGACGATATTCTCGATGCGCTGATCGATGAGTCCACCGAGGACGTGCACAAGTTCGGCGGCGTGGAGGCCTTGGACAAGCCGTACATGCAGATCGGCTTCCTGGAGATGCTGCGCAAGCGTGCCGGCTGGCTGAGCGTGCTGTTCCTCGGCGAAATGCTGACCGCCAGCGCCATGCAGCACTATGAGGATGAGCTGGCGCGGGCAGTGGTGCTGACCTTGTTCATCCCGCTGATCATGAGCTCGGGTGGCAACTCCGGCTCACAAGCCACCTCGCTGCTGATCCGCTCGCTGGCGCTGCGCGAACTGCGCCTGCGTGATTGGTGGAAGGTTGCCCTGCGCGAGGTGCCTACAGGCGTGGTGCTGGGCGCGATCCTCGGCACCTTGGCCATCATCCGCATCACCGTCTGGCAGCTGGCTGGCCTGCACGACTACGGCGAGCACTGGAAGCTATTGGCGGCGACCATCGGCGCGGCCTTGATCGGCATCGTCACCTTCGGTTCCTTGTCCGGCTCGATGCTGCCGTTCGTGCTCAAGCGCCTGGGCTTCGATCCGGCCAGCGCCTCGGCCCCGTTCGTGGCCACGCTGGTGGACGTCACCGGCCTGGTGATCTATTTCAGCATCGCCGCAATGATCCTCGGCGGAACGCTGCTCTGAATGTAGTGCCGAGCCATGCTCGGCAGAAGCTTTACCCGTAGAGGGACCTGTAGTGCCGAGCCATGCTCGGCAGAGGCTTTACCGGCACACCCAACGGCAAACGCAACCCCCCCCTCCCCAACCCTCCCCTTGGCTACGCCAAAGGGAGGGGGCAGCTTGTCTCCCTCCATTGCGCGTAGCGCAGGGGAGGGGTGCTCTTCACCAAATCCCCCCACTTTGATCCAACGCAGCCCACCCACCGCCGCAGCCGTGTACCTTTGACCCGGTACCCGCAACAGGCGTCGCAATGAGCACCTATCACCTGCAGACCGTATTCCGCCCCCGCTCGGTGGCAGTGATTGGCGGCAGCCCGCGCGATCGTTCCGCGGGGCGCGCGGTGGTCCGCAATCTGCGTGCAGGCGGTTTCGCTGGGCAGATCGGCTGGGTCAGCCCGCGCTATGCCGAAATCGACGGCATGCGCACGGTCAAGAAGCTCAAGGACCTGCCGTGGATTCCGGACCTGGTGGTCATTACCGTGCCGGCAACGCTGTTGCCGCAGGTGGTCAGCCAGGCCGCCGAACTGGGCGTGGCCGCCGCCATCATCCTCACTTCCGGCCTGGGCAAGGGCCCGGGCTCGTTGGCCGCACAGGTTGAAGCAGCGGCGCGGCCCAAGGGCATGCGCGTGCTTGGCCCGCATTGCCTGGGCGTCATCGCCCCACATGCACGGCTCAACGCCAGCATCGCCGCACACACGCCGCAGGCCGGCGATCTGGCGCTCATCTCCGAATCCAGCGCGATTGCCGCCGCGCTGGTGGAATGGGGCGTGGCGCGTTCGGTCGGTTTCTCGGCGGTGGTGTCGCTGGGTGATGCGCTGGATGTCGACTTCGGCGATTTGCTCGATTACTTCGCCAGCGACTACCGCACCCGCGCCATCCTGCTCTACGTCGACCAGATCAGCGACGCGCGCAAGTTCATGTCGGCCGCACGCGCTGCGGCACGTGCAAAACCCGTAGTGGTGGTGAAATCCGGGCGCAAGTCGCGCGGTGGCGACGAAGTCGTCACCACCCACTCGCAGGCGCTGGCCGATTCCGACGCGGTCTACGGCGCAGCCTTCAACCGCGCTGGTCTGCTGCGGGTGAATGCATTGGACGAGTTGTTCACTGCCGCCGAAACCCTGGGCCGGCTTGGAACCTTCCCGGGTCGACGCTTGGCCATCCTCAGCAACGGTGGTGGCGTCGGCCGGCTGGCGGTGGATCAGCTGCAGGCATTAGGCGGCAGCCTGGCCGAGCTGTCACCGACCACTGTCGAGCTGTTGGACCAGGCCTTGCCGCAGGGCTGGTCGCGCGACAACCCTGTCGACATTGTGGTCGACGCCGATGGTGGTCGTTACGCCTCGGCGATTGAAGCGCTGCTGTCCGACGATGCCAATGACGCCGTGCTGGTGATCAACGTGCCCACCGCGTTCACCTCCTCGGCCGAGGCCGCACAGGCGCTGACCACCACGCTGGGGCAGCGCTCGCGGCAACTGCGCGACAAGCCGGTGTTCGCGGTATGGCTGGGCAATGACGACCGCGCCACGGTCACCCTCAACACCGCGCGCGTACCGACCTATCCAACCGAAGCCGATGCCGTGCGCGGCTTCCAGCATCTGGTGCGTTACCGCGAAGCGCAGACCGCGCTGATGGAAACCCCGCCCAGCCTGCCAGCAGATTTCGTGGTGGATGTGCCTGCAGCACGCGCGCTGGTCGAGGCGGCGTTGGCCAATGATCAGCAATGGTTGGACCCGGTGGCCACGCACAAACTGCTGCTGGCCTATGGCATCCCGTCATTGGAAGTGATGGTTGCGCGTGATCCGCACGAAGCAATGGACCTTGCCCAGCCAATGCTGGAGCAGGGCATGAGCGTGGCGGTGAAGATTTTCTCGCCGGACATCCCGCACAAATCCGAAGTCGATGGCGTGCGCTTGAACCTGGGCAGCCTGCGAGCGGTGCAGTCCGCGGCAACCACGATCCTGCAGCGTGCTCGCGAGAAGCGCCCGCAGGCGCGCATCGAAGGCGTGCTGGTGCAGCCCAGCCTGAGCCGGCCCAAGGCACGCGAGCTGATCGCCGGTATTGCCGACGATCCGGTATTCGGGCCGGTGGTTGTGTTCGGTCGTGGCGGTACCGCAGTGGAAGTGATCGACGACAAGACCTTGGCGTTGCCGCCGCTGGATCTGCGGCTTGCCCATGAAGTAATCGGCCGCACCCGCGTCTCGCGCATCCTCAAGGCTTACGGTGACGTACCGGCGGCGGACGAACGTGCGGTGGCAATGGTGCTGGTCAAGCTGGCGCAGCTGGCGGCGGATATTCCGGAAATCCGTACGCTGGATCTCAATCCGCTACTGGCCGATCGCAACGGTGTGATCGCATTGGATGCACGTGTCGCCATCACTCCGGTCAAGCGCCTGCACAAGGGCCGTGGTCATCCGCGTTTCGCAATTTTCCCGTATCCCACCGAGTGGGAGCGCACGATAGATCTATCCGATGGTGGCAAGGCCTTCCTTCGCCCGGTGCGACCAGAGGACGATGGCTTGTTCCGAGCCTTCTTCGCGCGCGTCACTGACGATGATCTGCGCCTGCGTTTCTTCCAGTCGGTGAAGCATTTCAGCCATGAGTTCATCGCCCGGCTTACCCAGCTGGACTATGCGCGTTCGATCGCACTGGTGGCGATTGATCCCAAGACCGGCGAGATGCTCGGCGCGGTGCGCCTGCATGCTGATGCCGATTACAACCGCGGCGAGTACGGCATCCTGATCCGCTCGGACCTGAAGGGCCACGGCATCGGGTGGAAGCTGATGCAGATCATGATCGAGTACGCCGGCTGGCTGGGCTTGAACGTTGTGGAAGGGCAGGTGCTGCGTGAGAACAGCACCATGCTGGCGATGTGCCAGAGCCTTGGCTTCAAGGTGAAGGCCGACCCGGACGATTCGACCATCATGAATGTGACGCTGCCGGTGGGTGAGGTTAAGAGCTAGGAGCTGAGAGCCAAAGGCACCCCTCACCAACCCTCCCCTTGCCTGCGGCAAAGGGAGGGAGCGGATCTGCCCCCTCCCTTGCGCGCAGCGCAGGGGAGGGTTTGGGAGGGGTGCTCTGCTTCGCTCCCTCCCTTTGCCGCAGGCAAGGGGAGGGCTGGGGAGGGGTGATTTTGCTTTTGGCTGTTGCTCCAGCCCTCACCCCCAAACCACCCCAAGGCGCGACAATAGCGCCATGCAAACGAACCAAACCCCAGCAGCCAGAACCCCGCTGCTACTGCTGCCCGGCCTGCTCAACGACGCCACACTCTGGCAGGCCCAGCTCGACGCACTCGCCGACATCGCCGATTGCCAGGTCGGCGACCTCACCCAGCAAACCACGATGCGTGCCGTTGCCGAAGATGTACTTGCCAAGGCCCCCGCTCAGTTCGCGCTGGCCGGTTTCTCCCTCGGCGGCTACGTCGCCCAGGAAATCCTGCGCATCGCACCGCAGCGGGTACTCAAGCTGGCGCTGCTGGATACCTCGTTCAAACCCGATTCGCCCGAGCGAGCCGCACAGCGCGTAGCGCAGCAGAACAGCGTGCGCCTGCCCGGCACCTTCCACGGCTTCGGCGACAAGCTGATGCGCAGTTACATCGATGCCTCCCGCCTGGACGACCATGTGCTGGTGGATACCGTGCGCAGCATGACCGCACGCCTTGGTGCCGAGGTCTTCCTGCGTCAAAGCCAGCTGCAGCGAGCAGATGGCAGCGAGGTCCTGCGTGATTGGCAGGGCCCTGCCTTGATCGTCTGTGGGCGCAACGATGCGATCACACCGCTGTCAGTCAGCGAGCAGATGGCCGAACTGATGCCGCAATCAACGCTGGTGGTGATCGAGGACTGCGGCCATCTCGCGCCCTTGGAAAAGCCCGAGGAAGTGAACGCGGCGATGCGCGCATGGCTGCTGCAGGGTATCGGCGACTGATCCCGACGAACGCCTGAGTTCCGCAGCTCAGTACGCAAACGCATCACGGTGCTTGCGTATGAACTCCGCCCAGCGCACCGGCTCACGGCCGGTGATGGCAGGGAAGTTGTCGAAGGTGGCTTCAATGCCCGGCACGCGTCGCTCGGCGACACGCTGGAAGTTGTCGCGCACGCAGTTCATATAGGCCATCTCGGCGCCGGCCGCGCGCATGTCCTCCAGGAACACATCCGGGCTGAGCGCCTGGTAGCGGAATGACTGGCCAAGCAATTCGCTCATCAGCGCGGCGACCTCACCGTAGGACTTGGCGTCGTAGCCCAAACGATACGTCTGCCCGGCATGTCGCTGCGGCCAGGCCAGCGCCTGCGCAGCTACCGCAGCGACGTCATCGCCATCGACCCAGCTGAAGCGCGCATCGCCGGTGTACTGGCGGATGACGCCATCAACCACTGCGCGGGTGCCGTCGTAGCTGAGCAGGTTCTGCATGAAGGCTTCCGGCCTGAGATGGGTGAACGAGAAGCCGTGCCACTCGATGTAGCGTTCCACCAGCTGGTGCCAGGCCCAATGCCCGATGCTGGCATCATCACCACCGCAGGCACCAAGATGCACCACATGCTGTACGCCGGCCTGCTTGGCCGCATCGAGGAACACCTTGCTCTGGCGCAGCATGTCCACGCTATAGCCGGTGACCAGCAACACGCGATCAATGCCCTGCAGCGCAGGCAGAAGTGTGTCTTCGCGATCGAAGTCGAGCAGCACCGTGCGGATTCCCTGTGCCTGCAGCGCCGCGGCCTTCGCCGGCGAGCGCACTGCCGCGACTGGCGTGACCGCATCTTCCAGCAACAGGTTTCTCAGTGTTTCGGCGCCGATCTGACCGGTAGCGCCGGTGACAAGTACGGTGGGGCGGTGCTGGCTCATTGCTGGCTTGGATGCTTGATCGAAGAGGGCACCCAGCCTATCGTGGAGCCACATTCCGTTCCGTGATGTTTTTTACCGGTTTTGCGGAATAAGATTCTTTAATCGTGAAGCCTGCCGTATGCATCCCTCCGAACGCCTGAAAGGCCTCGACGTCTTCGTCTGTGTCGCCGACGCAGGCAGTTTTACTGCAGCTGCAGAACGGCTGCACCTCACCGCTTCGGCGGTCGGCAAGTCGATCGCACGATTGGAAGAACGATTGGGCCGCACGCTGTTCCATCGCACGACCCGTCGCATGTCGTTGACCGAAGCCGGCATCGCCTTCCACCGGACCTGCATTGGCGCGTTGGCGAACCTTGAGGAAGCCGAGGTGTCGCTGCGGGCGGAGGATGACGAGCCAAGTGGGCGAGTGCGCATTGATCTGCCGGCCGCGTTCGGGCGCTTGCAGGCGCTGCCGATCATCCTGGGTTTCGCCCAGGCCTATCCGCTGACGCGGCCGCAGGTGTCGTTCTCGGACCGTTTCATCGATCCGGTCGAGGATGGCGTCGACATCATCGTGCGCATCGGCGGTCCCGACGCATGGTCGTCGTTGGTCGAACATCGACTGCTGGGCCATGAGCAGCACGTGTTCTGTGCGGCTCCCGCCTATCTTGCGGCGCATGGCGTACCCGCAACGCGCGAGGATCTGCTGGCGCACCGCTGCATCGCCTACGGACGCGCCGATGGCTCAGTCAGTCCGTGGCGCTTCGCAGCTGCGATGCCCGGCGAGGTGGAGCTGCAGATGATGCCGTCACCGCTGGTGGTGGGGGATGGCGAAGGGCAGGTCACCGCCGCGTTGGTCGGCAGCGGCATCGTGCAGCTGCCGACCTGGCTGGTACGCAGCCATCTTGAGGATGGCGCGCTGGTGGAAGTGCTGCCGCGTCTGGCCAGCCAAGGCCTGCCACTCAGCTTGGCCTGGATGAAAAGCCGGCGTGAGCTGCCAACGGTCAGCCTGTTATTGGAAACGTTGGCGCAAGAGTTGGCACCGCGTATCCGCTGACAACGCCGCAATCGCAGCGCCTCGAAGCATGGCGGGCAGGTATCACCAGCCCGCCAAGCTATTGCTCAAGTACAGCGTTTCAATCCCAAGCCGGGGCGATACCCGGATTGGCTACGCGTTCGCCACGATCCAGTTCCGCGATCCTTGCCATGTCCTCGGCATCCAGCCGCAACTGTGCCGCCTGCAGGTTGCCGGCAAGGTTCTCGCGCTTGGTCGACGACGGAATCACCGCATAGCCTTGTTGCAAGGCCCAAGCCAGCGCGACCTGCGCGGCCGTGGCCTGATGCTTGTCGGCAATGGCCTGGATCACCGGGTCCTTCAGCACCGCGCCATAGGCCAGGCTCATGAACGCGGTGACGTGGATGCCTTGTTCGCGCAGGTAGGCGATCAATGCACGGTTCTGCAGATACGGGTGCACTTCGATCTGGTTGGTGGCGATGGCATCGGCGCCGAGGATGGCGATGGCCTGACGGGTCAGGTCGATGGTGAAGTTGGAAACACCAATCGCCTTGGTCAAACCCAGCGCCTTGGCTTCACGCAGCGCACCGAGGAACTCGGCGATCGGCACTTCGTCCTTGGGCGAGGGCCAGTGGATCAGGGTCAGGTCGACGTGATCGGTGCGCAGTTTGCGCAGGCTCTCGCGCAGACTGGCCAGCAGATCATTGTGATGGAAGTTGCTGATCCAGATCTTGGTGGTCAGGAACAGTTGCTCGCGCGGCACCGCGCCGTTGGCGATTGCCGCACCGAGATCGGCCTCGTTCTCGTAGATCTGTGCGGTGTCGAAAGCACGGTAGCCAAGTTCCAGTGCGTTGTGCACGGAGTCAGTGAGCACCTGATCCTTCAAGCGGTAGGTACCAAGGCCAATAGCAGGAATAGTCATTCAAATCTCCAGAAATTCGCACTCACAGGCTACGCGGTGCAGCGCGAACGAAAAGCCAAAGGGAAGTAACAGCGTGTTCCGTCAGTGCGCGCTGACGGCAATGCCTTCGGCGCGTACATCAAATCCGTCGCGGCGATCCAGGCGGCCGCTGCGTACAGTCAGTGCCAACGCACCCAGTACCACCAGCGCGCCAATCCACGGCGTATGCATCAGGCCGATGTGATCAACCACCAGCCCACCAAGCGAGGCGCCCATCGCGATGCCGATGTTGAACGCAGCAATGTTCAGGCCCGATGCCACATCGGTTGCCTGCGGCACGAAGCGCTGCGCCTGCTTGACCACATACACCTGCAATCCCGGCACATTGCCGAATGCCACCGCACCGAGCGCCAATACGGTCAGCAACACCAACCAACGGTTGTAGGCAGTGAAGGTCAGCACCAGCAGCACCAGCGCGAGCAGACTGAAGATCAAGGTCAATGCGGGAATCGGACCACGACGGTCGGCCAGGCGTCCGCCCCACAGATTGCCGATTGCCACCGATACGCCGTACACCAGCAGCACCGCGCTCACTGCATTGGCCGAGAAGCCGCTGATGTCCTGCAGGATCGAGGCGAGGAAGGTGAAGGACAGGAAGGTGCCGCCATAGCCCAGCGCAGTCATTGCATAGACCAACAATAGGCGTGGCTGCGCCAGCACTGCGAACTGCTGGCCGAACGTGGCCGGCGCACTGCGCGGCAGGTCGCGCGGCACGAACAGCAGACTGCCAAGCAGCGCGATCACGCCCAACGCAGCCACCGCGAGGAAGGTTGCACGCCAGCCCAGGTGCTGGCCGATGAAGGTGCCCAGCGGCACGCCGGTCACCAGCGCCACGGTCAACCCGGTGAACATGATCGCGATCGCGCTGGCGGCCTTGTCCTTGGGCACTACCGAGGTGGCGATGATCGAGCCGATCGAGAAGAACACGCCATGCGCCAGCCCGGTCAGCACCCGCGCCACGATCAGCGAGCCATAGCCGGGTGCCATCCACGCAATCACATTGCCGACGGTAAACAGCAGCATCAGCGCCACCAGCAAGGCCTTGCGCGGCACCCGCCCGGTCAAGGCGGTCAGCACTGGCGCGCCGATGGCCACGCCCAGTGCATACAGCGAAACCAGCAGGCCGGCCGAAGGCAGGCTGACATGCAGATCGGCGGCAATGGTCGGGATCAGCCCGACGATGACAAATTCGGTGGTGCCGATGGCGAACGCACCCAGCGTCAGCGCCAGCAAGGCAAGGGGAATACCGCGTGACATGGGCGAATCCTCGGGAAGGGCTGCGCAGTGTGAACGCGTCACTCTTGCCGAAAAATGCGGTTTCCTGCCAATTACTATTGATTTAAAGTCAATAATTGCCGATCACCCCAGGCTGCCCCGATGAAAACCACCCTCGACGAAATGCAGGCATTCATTGCGGTGATCGACACGGGCTCGATTACTGCGGCGGCTGAATTGTTGGGCCAGACCACCTCGGGCGTAAGCCGGGCGCTGGGGCGGTTGGAAGAGAAGCTCGGCACCACGCTGTTGACCCGCACTACCCGTCGCCTGCAGCTCACCGACGAAGGCGAAGCCTTTCTCGTCCAAGCGCGCGCCATCGTCGCCTCGGTGGATGCGGCCGAGGAACAGATAGCGGCGCGCCGTGGCACGCCATCTGGGCGGCTGCGCGTGGATGCGGCGATGCCATTCATGCTGCACGTGATCGCACCGCTGGTGGCCGGCTACCGCGCGCGTTACCCGCAGGTGGCGCTGGAGCTCAACAGCAGCGAGCGTTACATCGACCTGCTGGAGCGGCGCACCGATGTGGCTATCCGCATTGGCCCGCTGTCGGACTCCACCCTGCATGCGCGACCACTTGGGCATAGCCGCCTGCGTGTGTTGGCCAGCCCGGCTTACCTGCAGCAGCACGGCATACCGAAGAGCGTGGCGCAGCTGCAGGCGCACAGCTTGCTGGGCTTCAACGAACCAGATTCCCTGAATCATTGGCCATTGATGGGCGAAGACGGCGAGCAGTTGCACGTGCGTCCGGCACTGGCGGTATCCAGCGGCGAAATCCTGCACCGGCTGGCATTGGAAGGTGTGGGCATCGTCTGCCTGTCCGACTTCCTGACCGAGGCGGCGCGTGCGCGTGGCGAGCTGGTACAGGTGCTGCCGAAACAGACGCTGGACACACGCCAACCCATCCACGCCGTGTACTACCGCAACACCGCGGTATCCGCGCGCATCAGCTCCTTCCTCGACTACCTGGCCGAAGCGATGGCATCGCCGGTTGTGGGAGCGGCATAAGCCGCGAAGCTGACATCATCGAATCCACCGGAATACGTGTGATCCGATGAATTTCGGGCGTGGCGTTACGCGCCGTGTATGGCCGGGAAAGCCCCTGCCGAGCATGGCTCGGCACTACGCTTTCGCCGCCTCCCTTTGGCGAAGCCAAGGGGAGGGTTGGGGAGGGGTAAGCTCCACAGCTTCTGACGTTGCAGTAGCTTCGCGGCTCGCGCCGCTCCTACAAAGCCAAGCCAGTTATCTTGCTCAATGATGCTCAGCATGATGCCAAGCATGGCGCACCAACCAACGCGCCTCATCCCAGGAAACCGCCAGCGCCGGGCTATGCCGGTGGTAGCTGTCCTGCAGCACTTTGTAGAGCTGCTCTTCGTTGGCGCGTGGATACGCCTGGTACACGTCGTAACCCATTTCCAGCAGGCGCTGGTAGTGGTCGAACTCATGTTGGCCAAGATGGCCGATAGCATGCACGCCACGCCAGTAAGTCAGTTCGGCGTCGCGATCGATGCTGCGCTGGGCTGCGGATGTGGTCTGCATGGGTAGGACTCCATTCGCGGTCTACCCCCTGTCCGGCCGATCCTACGACGCGGGCAGGGGGTGCGCAACTGGCCCAATTCAGCTTTCTGCGCTGGCCGCGTCCAATTGCGTGACCTGCGCTGGGCTCAAGCCAAGCTGCGCTGCTGCCAGCACTTCCTGCAGCTGCTGCACGCTGGTGGCGCTGACGATCGGGGCGGTGATGCCCGGGCGTGCGATCAACCACGCCAATGCAACCTGAGCCGGCGTCGCCTTGTGGCTGGCAGCCACATCATCCAGCGCCTGCAGAATGCGCAGGCCACGCGGGTTGAGATAACGGTCGGCAACTTTTGCGCCGCGTGCCGCGCTCTTGCCCACATCATCGGCGCTGCGGTACTTGCCAGTGAGAAAACCGCTGGCCAGCGAGTAGTAACTGATCACGCCGATACCCTGCTCGTGTACCAGTGGTTCCAGCTCGGCCTCGTAGCCGCTGCGGTCGTAGAGGTTGTATTCCGGCTGCAGGGTTTCGTAGCGCGGCAGGTGATAGTCGGCGGATACCTTGAGCGCATCACGCAGGCGCTCGGCGCTGTAGTTGGATGCACCAATCGCACGTACCTTGCCCGCTTCGATCAGGCGCGCGAACGCACCCAGGGATTCCTCCAGCGGCACCGACTCATCATCCTCGTGTGCCTGGTATAGATCGATCACATCGGTCTGCAAGCGACGCAGCGAATCCTCGACCGCTTCATTGATGTTGTCGGCAGACAGGCCAGGATGCTCGGCCCACTTCGCAACCTTGGTGGCGATCACCACCTTGTCGCGCTTGCCGCTGCGCTGCAGCCAGCGGCCGATGATGGTCTCCGATTCGCCGCCGCGGTTGCCAGGCACCCATGCCGGATAGACATCGGCGGTATCGATCAGGTTGAAGCCTGCATCGACAAAGGCATCAAGCAGGCCAAAGGATGTCTTCTCATCGGCACTCCAGCCGAAAACGTTGCCACCAAAAGCGATGGGGCTGACATGGAGACCCGAGCGGCCTAGTTCGCGTGACTGGGGCATGCGTTGCTCCTTTGTTGTTCAGTTCAACAGCATAGACGGCATGCGTTCCAATTCCGTGGCAACGTCGTGAATACAGCGTTCCGTGAGTCGTTTCCACGCTAACGGGAAGTAAACATTTGCATGCTGCATTGCACTTGCAGCCGCGTGCTAGGCTCGCCGTTTCAATCGACGGAATTCCGCATGAAGAAGCCTGCTCCGCTGTTGTGTGCCTGTCTGCTGGCGCTTGCCAGCACCCTGTCTGCCGGCACTGCGCTGGCCCATGAAGCCGTTGCCAGCACTGCTGACGCACAGGTATCGCCGCAGCTGCAGGCTGCAATTGCCGGCAGCTGGCGCACGCCGGCCAATGTGCTGCGCGACGAATACCGTCATCCGGCGCAGACCCTGGCCTTCTTCGGTCTGCAACCGAAGCAGACGGTCATCGAAATTACACCGGGCGGTGGCTGGTATTCCGAAATCCTTGCGCCCTACCTGCGCGACGGCGGCAAGTACGTTGCCGCGGTGGTTGACCCGGCAGCCTTGCCGGCCGGCGGCGGTCGCGATTACCAGCAGCGCTCGCGCGATGGCCTGAGCAAGAAGTTCGCCGCATCCCCGGCCCAGTTCGACCGCGCCACCGAGGTGGCTTACAACCCGGCTGCACCGGTGCTTGGCGCACCGGGCTCGGCGGACCTGGTGCTGACCTTCCGCAATGTCCACAACTGGCGTTCCTCTGGCCAGGCCGAGGGCATGTTCAAGGCCTTCTTCGACGTGCTGAAGCCGGGTGGCACCCTCGGTGTGGTTGAACACCGTGCCAAGGCTGACGTGCCGGCCGATGACGGCAGCGGCTATGTTGGCCAGGCGCAGGTGATTGCGATGGCCGAAGCCGCTGGTTTCAAGCTGGCTGGCAGCAGCGAGGTCAACGCCAACCCGCGCGATACCAAGGACTACCCCAAGGGCGTGTGGACGCTGCCGCCGTCCAACAGCCATGACGCCGCAGATGCCGCCAAGTACAAGGCCATCGGCGAAAGTGATCGCATGACGCTACGCTTCGTGAAGCAGTAACCGGGCAGGGAATAGGGCTTGGAGAGGGGAGGGTGAGACAATGTGCGGCCCGGCTGTTGGCCGCACGGCCCTCGATCTGGCGCGCGACGGAAGATCGTCGCGCGCAGCCAGCAATGCATCTTCAATCCACTTTCCGAATACCCGCATTACATGCTTATCGCCTTCAATAAACCGTTCAACGTGTTGTGCCAGTTCACCGACCGCAGCCAGCCGCCGCGTGCGACTCTGGCCGGCTTCGGCTTGCCGCCGGATGTATATGCGGCCGGTCGTCTGGATTACGACAGCGAAGGTCTGCTGCTGCTCACCGACGATGGCAATCTCGCCCATCGCCTCACTGACCCGCGTCACAAACAGCCAAAAACCTATTGGGTGCAGGTTGAGGGCGTGCCGACCGATGAGAAGCTGCAGGCGCTGCGTGATGGCGTGCAGCTCAACGATGGGCCAACCCTGCCTGCGCGCGTTGAACTGATGCAGACGGCACCCACGCTATGGGAGCGTCATCCGCCCGTGCGTTTCCGCAAGACTGTGCCGGACAGCTGGCTGGCAATCACCCTGCGCGAAGGCCGCAACCGCCAGGTGCGGCGCATGACCGCCGCGGTTGGATTACCGACGCTGCGGTTGGTGCGGGCAGTGATGGGGCCGTATGCCCTGGGTGAACTCCAGCCGGGACAGTGGCGCCAAGTAGATTGAGCTGTGGTGACCAGCGTTGTCACGTTGCAGCTGGTTGCACCTGACCGATGATGGAGTCGCGATAGGCGACAGGACTCGGTTCGATTGCAGGTTGATCGGCATCGGGTGCGGCGCCACTCCCACGTCCTTGTCGAGAGTGGCACCACATATACAGCTGAAAGATATTGTTCCATCACCTTGGGCGCTTCGATCACGCCAGGTCTTGCAGTGGCCGCTGCATCCAGAGCCAGCCGGACGATATGCAGCCGTCCCTGCAAGGGCACATCATCGACACTCGCGCGAGCCCTCGCACCGCTGTGTTGATCGCTGCACAGCTGCTTGGACGCTTGCGATCATTGCCATGGCAGCGAAGTGATGCGGCTACCAGATGTCGATCGTGGTCGCGAAGCCTGCTGGGTCATGCGCATGTATCGCGATCTCCGCAGGGATGAAGCTTCTGCCTCGGTAGATGGGCCTGGCCGCGTAGCGGCTCAGCTTGCCCGCACGTATCAGTGGCAGCACCGTGGTGTTATCGATCCTGCGCTTCTGCTCCGCAACCCATATGGGCACAAACACCATGTTGTCCACATCACAATCACCGCCAAGTTCTTCAGGGACCAAGTGCAGGAAAGCCAGTTCACGTCGTCGCACCGCTGCTTCGCATTTTTCTCTTGTATCGAAATGGCCGAAGTCAGCGGATCCGGTTTTGCGGGGGCGGCGCCCGTCGTGCATGACACTCTCCTATAGCCTTTGCAACTGAAGCGAGCGCATTGATCAAGGCAACGCGGAAGAGCTGCAGCGATGAAAAGTGCTGCGTGGCGCCGCGATGAAACCTGCAATCGATGCCGCTGTCTTTGGAGTTGAGAGGATACGAGAGTTTTGTCATATCGCCTTGTTACCACTGGGCATGAGCCGGCCCAGGCGCGACATGTAAGCGTGCATTGATTGATGGGCAGCGCGACGAGGTGCGTCGCTTCAGTTGCCCATCCGGTTTGAACAGCGGACCGGCGGGTCGTGTATCGCAACACGTGGGCCCTACGAGCGTGGCAATACCCGCTCGTACAAAAACTGGCAACTTCCGGGGCACCCGGTAAGTAGCGCAGAACAGATCCGGGCGTCAGCGAATCCTGATCGTCATATCAGCCGTGCATGCAAGCAATCGACGATGCTGTTGCTTACCGGCCGGCCGGAGGCTCCCACAGCTCGACCTTGTTGCCTTCGGGGTCCATCACCCAGCCGAACTTCCCTTGTTCGGAATTTTGCGGCTCGCAAACGACATCGCAGCCTTCGCTGGACAGTGCCGCCAGCAATGCATCCAGGTCATCCACGCGGAAGTTGATCATGAAGGACGCAGTGGAAGGCGCCATATAGCTGGTGTCTGCAGCAAACGGACTCCAGATCGTCGCACCCGCCGGGCTATCCGTGCCGCCCCATTGAAACACCGCACCTCCCCAGTCGCTGACATCCAGGCCGAGGTGCTCGCGATACCAGTTGGAAAGCGCCTTTGGATCATTCGACTTGAAGAAGATGCCGCCAATGCCGGTTACGCGTTTCATGCTGGTTCTCCAAGGGTGATCAAGGTGACGATGGCTGGCCCGGGGGCGGAGCGCCAGCGTAGTTTCGGGTCGATGCAGGGCGCGCTGCAGCTATTCAAGCAAAGCGACATCTGCGTCGATGTGAATGCCGCTTCAGTCTGCAGCGCGCTCCGGTCGCAGGTGGTCTTGCAGATCATCCAGCCAGTCCAGCAAGCTGACGCTGTCCGGGAACATCGAGATAACTTGTCGGCGACGTTCTCTGGATCTGCGCATTCCTTCCCTTGGACAGCATGGTCCGGTCGTCCTGGACGAAGGTGGAATTTACGGTGGGCCGGCACGCATAAAACGCATGATACGGATCCCCTGCTTTGCGAGAGTGACCGGTCTTGGAAAGCACTCGAGCCTGTGCTGGACGATGCATTGAGCTGTCCCAGTTGATCTTGTGTCGCAACTCCGCAGCCCACTTGCAGGCTCGAAATGTCATCGCGCGAGTTGCTAGCTGATGCCAACCTCCGTGGGGATGAATCCTAGGTAGAACGAATCAGTCCAGAAACCTACGATCAGCAACAGCGTCAGCACGCCAGCAAGGACTGCTCGTACTTAAAAAAAAGCCACGAGCGCCATCCTGAGCTACATCCGACCGCGAGGCGGGCTCGGATTCAACGAACTATCAGACATCGCCATCAGGTAAGGATGCAGCTATTCTGCGGCGAGAGCGAATACACCCAACGACTACTGCGACTGCGAGAAGGCCTAGATATGGGCCGAAACTATCGACGAACTGCCCAATATAAGTGCCGAATTTGTAGCCTAAACTATAGCCGGCATCGCGAGAAGCAGAGTTGGCGTAGGCCAACGTGGAAGCAAGCGAAGGTACCGCACCTAGAACAGCAATTGATTTATCCATGATGCTTATCTGCCTCTTTGCAAGGCTGAGCTGTGGAATCAAGCCAGGCCGCGTAGTGATCACGCGTTGATTGAACTGCCAGGCGCCACCGGTGCCGCCAAAATAGTTGTAACACCCGATGGGAACGATAGTGGCCATCGATACGATCGACCCGATGTTGATCGACGCCCAAGTCGGAGTGGTGGTACTTGCGACATAGGCGAGGAGGAACGGCGGCCCAACGAGCACAAAGGCTGGCGTGGCTCAGCCAGGAGTTGAACTGCCAAGTATAAAAATCTGGTTGCGCGTCCGTATTTCGCTTGACCTCCAGGTAGCACCGCATGGTTCTATGGCGGTGGTTTGAACGGGCAGTCAGCGCAGAGCAAAGGGGAACTGCTGGCGCGATGTGTTCTTAACTGGCTTCCCCTTCAGGGATGCTGGTCGGAACTGCCAGGTCTTGACAGCGGCAAGGCTTGAATTGGCGAACTCTGGATGCGTTGCAGACTCAACGTATGCGTCAGCAACACTGCCATTCTCACCGATAACGAAGACGATCGTCGCATTTCCGGTGATTCCAGAGCTGATCAGCTCGGGTGGATAGACCGGGGCGCTTCCTGATATGAGCAAAGGCGTGCTGTCACAGCTTCCGGTACCGCAGTAGTAGTCCAAGCCTTGAGCGGAAATCATCTTGTTATATGCAGCGACGTCCACAGGTGTGCTGCTCTTTGTCTCGAGTGAGTATCTATAGTCGATATTGTGAGCCGCCTCCGTTTGCGATGCGCCAGGTGGTCTTTGTGCAGAAGTGGTGCACGCACATAAAGCCAGAGTAGTGGCCATCAGGACTATTAGCTTCATCTTGCACTGAACCTCATGCTCTGAGCTGACTGGGGAATTGGCTAACCCGGAGGGGCGGCTCCGATCTGAGAGAATCTTTGGCACTAGGCCAAGTACTTGGCGAGTACTGCACCTAGCGCGAGCACTGCTCCTACGATTGATGCGGAACGATTGTCCTTGTGCCATCCGTACGCCATAAGGATGAACCCTGCTGCTGCAAGAAGATTGCGAAGGCTTTGTCCATAGAACGCAAAGTCGATGAGGTTGATCACCGCAAACAGCAGGAAAAGTACAAGGAAAACACTCTTTCTTGTAGCCACGCTGGGAAGCTCCGTGTTCTTTTCTGGGCTAACTTTGGAGGATGCCGCGCTGTGAGGCGGGGTCGGCATGAGTGAACTGTCGGTCCCACGGTACGTTGTTTGTCTCAGCAAGCGATCGAACATCGCTTCTATCTCCGCAGCGGCGGAGTGGTCTCGGCCTGAACGAATTGTCAGGTGGTCGCCGGCCCGACATCCATGCCGTCATAAGCGTCAACGCCGAATCTGTCGGCGAGAACGTAGAGTTCCTGATTTCTTTGGTGCAGCGAAAGAACCGTGTGCGGCTCAATTTTCTCCATATGCAGGAAGTAGTACTCTTCCTCGCCTTCGTCAAACTCAGGGACGAATATGTCAACAAAGCGGTAGCCTTGTTGATCAAGCTCACCGGCGAGTGCGCGCAGTTTGTCGGCCGAACTGTCAGTGAAGAAGTAGCCCCAGAGCATTGGGCCATCGATGTTCCAGTCCGTCGATTCCTGGATGTTCGAAAACATTGCTTCCAGGCTTGCGATATCAATCATGCAAACATCTGACTCCAAAAATGCGCCGAAACGCGCATCGGGTTCGGCTCGAATAAACCGTTGAACGCTCCTTTTAACGAGCGTCTTCTGGGCGAGGTGACCCATCACGTGCAATTCCCTCGCCGCATGTCGGGCAGTGCCAGCCTCCCAACATTGCTTCACGCATACTGGATGGCTTTCGGAACCTTGGTAAAGGCGCTTTGCACTTTGGACATGACTTGCTGGGAAGTAAGAGTGCTAGAACAAGTACCGCCACTCCGCCAGCGATGCCTCCAATCAGTACAGCTGTCAGCAACGTACCCATAAGAATCCTGTTGGCGCCCAACTCCGGAATCAAGCCGAACCGCGAAGCGAGTTCGGCTTGAATGAACTTTCGAGCTGTCGCAATGACAGCAACAACACCTTACTTTGGTGCTGGATGCGCTGCATCGAGCAGCGCGTTCTGCTCCACGGCGGCGTCATAGATCTCAAACAACGATGCTCTTGCGGACCAGATGCCGATGCAAACCAAAAGCAAGGCCATTGGCAACAATCTGTAAATTCGTTTTGCAATCATTGGAATTACGTCCTTTGTAAAAATCCAGTTGAACTTTTGATTCTAGCGCTAAGTAGACCCGCGAAGCAGCGTCGGCTTGAGCGAAAGGTTAGGTCCTGGCCCCTGTGACGCAGATCCAAGCATCTTGCTTGGATATTGTCAGGGTGCCGTTGCCGCGTTGAAATTGCCACAATTCACCCGAGCAAGAGCTTCTATCTCTCCTACACAGTATGTAATCACCTTCGGGCGCGATAAGCCACTGCTCGATTGGATAGGCCATCTTGCCCGCAGGGAAGTTGGGGCTTGAGTCTGCAAGGGCCCGTAGTGCAGAGGCATCGATGGGCGGCTCGAGAGCTAGTCGTAACTGGCCGAGCGCTGCCTCACCACAATAGGTGGGCGCACTATAAGAGTCGACAGCAGGCGTCTTGCATCCGGCAAGGGCGATGACCGCCATTAGAAGTAAGGGACACTTCATGCAGGGCCTAACTCTGGTATTAAGCCGCGCAGCGGGGTCGGCTTGAATGAACTGCTAGGGAAGCTCTGAACAACTCCCCCGAAGCTGCCAGACTGCAATCCGCGATTTGAGAGCTTGATCGACCCATGCAACTAACCTTTGGCGACGCCGAACAACAAGGCCGAC
>NZ_JBRREK010000052.1:0-29323 GCF_056760235.1 Stenotrophomonas sp. STEN018 | reverse complement strand
CGGGGGGGGCGCTCCGCCCACGCGATGGCCGGCGCCACCGAGGGGGTGGGTTGGGCCGGGTTGGGGCACCGGCGAACCCCGCGAAGCTGATACACCTGCAGATCGCAGCTTCATCCTGTTCCTGCGCATTGCCAGCTTCGCGGCTTACGCCGCTCCCACAAAAGCCGGGCCGCTCGATCCTACGCCTCCGGCAACACCTTGCCCGGATTGAGGATGCCGTCCGGATCCAACGCCTGCTTGATCGCACGCATTGTCGCCAAGGTGCCAGCCGAAAACGCCTGCGTCATGAACTCGCGCTTGGCCAGGCCGATGCCGTGCTCACCAGACAATGTGCCGCCCAACTGCAGCGCCAATGCAAACACCTTCGGCAACGCCGCATGCGCGCGCGCATTCTCGTCAGCATCGTCGGGGTGATAGAGGATGTTGACGTGCAGGTTGCCGTTGCCGGCATGACCAAAGGTCACGATCGGCAACTGCGCTTGTGCTGACAGCTGCTGCACGCCTTCCACCAGTGCCGGGATCTGCGACACCGGCACCACCACATCTTCATTGATCTTGCCCGGCGCGATGGTCTTCAATGCCGGCGACAGCGCGCGGCGTGCTGCCCATAACTTGTCGCGCGCGCTGCCATCGGTGGCCACATCCAGTGCCAGCATGCCGTCGCCTTCAGCGGCTTCGGCCAAGGCATTCAATAGATAGGGCAGGGTGTCCTCGTCGCCATCGGCGTCGATCAACAACATCGCGCCAGCCTCGGGCACCTGCGCGCCGTTGTGACGCAGCAGCTGCAGGCTGCGTGCATCCATGAACTCCAGCGTGGTCGGTGTTACCGGCTGTGCCATCACCCGCGATACGGCCGCAGCGGCTGCTTCGGCGTCGCGATACAGCACGCGCAGGCCGGCTTGGCTACGCGGGCGTGGAGTCAGCTTGAGCGTGGCTTCAACAATCAGCGCCAGCGTGCCTTCGCTGCCGACCAGCAGATGGGTGAGGTCGTAGCCGGTGGAGTCCTTGGTATAGGCACCGCCGCATTGGATCAGCTCACCGGTGCCGGTGACCGCCACCAGGCCAAGCACGTTGTCGCGGCTGGTGCCGTACTTCACCGCGCGCGGGCCGCCGGCATTGCAGGCCAGATTGCCGCCGATGCTGCAGATATCCGCGCTGGAAGGGTCCGGTGGCCAGAACAGGCCGTGCGGCATCAAGGCCTGTTGCAGATCGCCATTGAGTACGCCGGGTTCGACCACCGCACAGCGATCACCGGGTTGTATCGCGACGATGCGGTTCATGCGTGCGAACGACAATACGATGCCGCCGGCAGTTGGCACTGCAGCACCGGTGGTGCCGGTGCCGGTACCGCGCCCGACCAGGGGCACGCCGTGTTCGCGGCAGGCGCGGACGATGGCCTGTACCTGCTCGCGTGTGCTGGGCATTGCCACGCCCTGTGGCAGCGCGTGGCGCCAGGAGTTGTCCTGCGCATGGGCCGCGAGCGAGGTGGCGTCGGTGCGCCAGTCATCGCCCAGCAGCTGTGACAGGGTTTGCTTGAGTGCGTCGGAAAGGGGCGTGTTCACCCGCCCATTCTAGGCCGTGTCACCCGCCGCCGTCGGTGCTGGAGTTCTGCGACGGCCGCATGCGTACATGTTCGGGCAGCAGGGCCAGCACCTGCTCCAGAATCCCCGGTAGCGCCTGCTCTGAATAACCCTGATGAACCGCGTTGATGCGGCCCTCCTGGTCGAGTACGAACATCAAGGGGATGGCTTTCACTCCATAGGCCTCGGCGGCCTTGCCCTTGCTGTCGAGTACGTATTCCAGGTCGAGCTTCCGGTTGCGGCGGGCAAAGTCCACCACCTGCGCGCGCGGCTCGTCCCAGTTCACTGCGATGACCTCCAGTGCATCCTTGCCAACTACTTTCTGCAGATGCGCCAGCACCGGCAGCTCGCGCATGCAGGGGCCACACCAGCTCGCCCAGAAGGTCATGATCACCACCTTGCCACGACGTTGCTGCAGGTCGACCAGCTCGCCTGGCAGGTTCTTACCAAGTGCGACCGGGGGCGGAAATTCGCCGGCGGTTGGGATAGCGGCGGCGAATGACTGAACTGACAGCAGCAACAGGCAGCAGGACAACAGCAGTCTGGAAGACTGCAGCAGGCGGTGGCGCATGATTTCCCCCCGGGTGGCTCAGTCGTCGGCGCGGCGGCGCCAACCTAGGGGCGATTGAACCATCTTCCAGCCGACCACGGCCACCAGTAGCGGCAGCCATACCCAGCGCAGCTCGGACAGCACGGTCTGCAGGCCGCGCGCGCTGAAGAAATTATTGGCGAAAGGCGACACGCGGATTGGCCGCCACGGTGCGAACAAACGCTGCTCACTCCACGGCCACCACAGCGCGACACCGAGGCCGCCGGAAGTCAGTGCATCCAGCAGCGGATGCGACAGCGCGCAGATGAAGACGAATGCAAACGCCTGCAGACGGCTCGCTTGTAGTGCCTTGGCAAAGGCAATAGCCAAGGCCGCCAGCAGCGTGGCAAACAATAATGAGTGACTGGCGCCGCGATGACCAAAGCTATCGGCGTAGGGAATATGCAGGGCGAAGGCCAGTACATCGGCATCTGGCAGCATTGCTGCGACAACGCCCGCACCCAGCAGACGGGTGGAAATGCGCCCGCGCTCGCTGGCGCACCACAGTGCGAGTGGAATTGCGGCGTGGGTGAATATGCTTGGCATCAGCAGTCGTCGGCGCGGAACGCGTCGCGTATCCAGTTCAGGCGTGGCGGTTCGCCGCTGGCTTCGACCACGTCGAAGCGGCAAGGGCTGTTGGCCAATGCGGGGTGTTGGCTCAGGTAGAGCTGGGCGGCGCGGACCAGCTTGCGGCGCTTGGCGATATCGATGGAGGCAGCGCCGCCGCCGAACTGAGCCGAGCGGCGGTAGCGCACTTCAACAAACACCAGGCTGGCTGCAGCGCGGTCGTACATCACCAGGTCCAGCTCACCGCCGCGAAAGCGTACATTGCTGGCCCGCCATTGCAGGCCAGCGTTCTGAAGCAGTGCACGGGCAGCGGCTTCCACCGCTGCACCGCGTTGGCTCTGCTCAGCGACCATCACCGATGGCGACCGGGCGGCCAGTACTGAAGGTCGACCAGGCCGGCGTGCGTAGCACGTTGCCGAAACCGTCCAGGTGCAGGGTGCCGGTGGCGCCGCTGAGGCCGCCGCTGGTGCTGTTGGCCAGCTTCTCCATATAGGCGGTGATCTTCCAGGCGTCATAGCCGAAGGCGAACAGCCGGCCGGCGCCGCCACGTGCGGTCGGCAGCGTGGTGGCGATCGCCGCTGCGGCCGGCAGGCCGGCAACGCCGCGGCTGCTCCAGGCATCGGTCGGGAAGGCGATGCCATCCAGGGCGACGTCGTCTTCGGCCTTGCCGGTGCCCGCGGTCAACTGCGAGGTGCCAACGCGGCTGACCCCGCTCAATCCGGCCAAAGCCAGCTGTGGTGCCAATGCGCGCGCCTGGTTGCCCTTGACCGCGAGCAGGATCGCGTCGATGCCGGTTGCCTGACGCAGCTGAGCGGTGATATCAGCCGGCACTTCGCCGACATTGATGGTCGCGGCGATCTTGCCACCGCGCTCGCTGAAGCGTTCCTTGAAGGCGCCGCTGGAACGACGGCCAGCATCGTCACTGCTGGCGATCACCAGCACATTGCGGCGCTCGCGACCGAGCAGGTACTCGGCGGCCATCAGGCCATCGTCTTCCGGCGCCAGCGAGAAAGCCGCGCTGCCTGGCGGCGGCGCGTCCTTGCCACGGTTCAGGGCGAGCAGGGGTACCGGCAGTTCGCTGCGCTGGAACAGCGCGTCCACTTCGTCGCGGCCGAGCGGGCCGACAACGAAGTCGACGCCGTTGCTGACGGCCTTGTCATAGGCCGCACCAGCACCGCTGGCGGTGCCCTTGGTGTCGATGAAGTCGATCGGCGGACGGCGACGGCTTTCACCGTAGTAACCGGCCAGCAGGCCATCGCGGACCGAGGCGCCAGCGGCGGCCAGGTTGCCGCTGAGCGGCAGCAGCACGGCCATTTTCACCGGCGGGCGGTAGCCATCGGCATCGGCAGCCGGGCGCTTGCTGGTATCCAGCTGCGCAGTTGTGTCGCGGTCGAACGGGCGCGGCAGCGGCAGGCCACGGCCGATCAGGGCGCGGCCTGCGTGGTTGTAGAGCGGGTCACCAACCGGCAGCGCGGCGGCGCGACTGCTGAGGGTGGCGTCGTTCAGACCAGCCAACAGACGGGTGATGGCGCGCTGGTTGTCATTGCGTGCGGTGCCGCTGAGCAGGGTGCCAGCGCGGGCGCGCTCGGCGGCAGCGGCAAAGGCGTCGCCGCTGGCTTCCAGCGCCTGCGCACGGGCCAGGTACCAGCGTGCCTGCAGCGGTGCCGGCAGCGCTGCCGGGTTCTCGGTCAATACCTGCAGCACGGTGGCCGGCTGCTTGTCGCTCAGCGCCAACTCGGCCTGCAGCAGGTTGAAGCGCAGGCGCGTAGTGCCGGACAGCTGGCGCGGCTGTACTTGTGCCATCAGCATGCGCGCACGCGCGCTGTCGCCGGCTTCCTGCCAGGCAAAGGCGGCATCGGCCAGCAAGGGGCTCTTGGCGGCACCGCGTACCAGCGCGGCCTGGGCTTCCAGTTGCTGTGCGGCGTCGCGCGGTTTGCCTTGTTCAAGCAGGGCGATGGCGGCCTGCTGGGCGGGTGAGCTGGTCGGCGCAACACTGGTGGTGGCGCAGCCGACGAACAGCAGCATCGACAATGACAGGGCGGAAATCCGTGCGGCTGGCTTGTTCATTTGAGGTCCGTTCGACAGGGCGCGGCAGTGCCGGGCGGGGGAAACGGTACGATTCTACCCTTGGCCCACGGAAATACCGATGATGAGTACTGCTGCTGCCACCTTGTATGTCGTTGCCACGCCGATCGGCAACCTTGGCGATCTGAGCCCGCGGGCGCAGGAGGTGCTGCACTCGGTGGCCGCCATCTGCGCCGAAGACACCCGTCATACCGGCCAGCTGCTATCGCATTTCGGCATCAGCAAGCCCTTGGTGGCCCTGCATGACCATAACGAAGAGGCGATGGCCGAACGGGTGGTGGCACGGTTGTTGGGCGGTGAGTCGCTGGCTGTGGTCAGTGATGCTGGTACGCCGCTGGTCAGTGACCCGGGCTTCCGTCTGGTGCGCGCGGCGCGCGCGGCCGGGGTCAAAGTCAGCCCAATCCCAGGTGCCTGCGCGGCGATTGCCGCCTTGAGCGTGGCCGGTTTGCCCAGCGATCGTTTCGTATTTGAAGGCTTCCTGCCGGCCAAGGGTGCGGCCCGGCGCGAGCGCCTGAACAAACTGGCGGCCGAGACCGGCACCTTGGTGTTCTACGAATCCTCGCACCGCATTGCCGAATCACTGGCCGACATGGCGGGGGCATTTGGTGAGGAGCGTCCGGCAGTGGTGGCGCGCGAGCTGACCAAGCTGTTCGAGACCGTGCTCGATGGCAATCTGCAGCAGCTGCTGGCCAAGGTGCTGGCCGATGACAACCAGCGTAAAGGTGAGTTCGTGGTGATGGTGCAGGGGGCGGGCGACGATGAAGAGGCCAAGATCGCCGAAGGCCGCCGTCTTTATGCCAAGCTCAATGAGCACCTGCCGCCCTCCACTGCAGCCAAGTTGGCCGCAGAGTTGAGCGGTGCGCCACGCAAGGCATTGTACGGACAGTGAGTTACGCCCCCTGGCCGGTTTGGCGGCCCGGTTGGTTACCGATGCATCCTCAGGGAGATACGTATGTGCGGACCTGCGTTTGTCTTGTTGGTGCTCATGATGTGTTTGCCGGGGTGGGCGCGAGCGCAATCCGGCCCGGTCAGTGAAACCGTTGCTGGCGGGGCGGGTCAGCCGATGCGGGTGCTGGTCTACGCGCCGCAGGCCAGGTCTGATGCTGCGGCTGCCATCGTGCTGTTCCATGGGGGTGGTTGGACAGTGGGCGAGGCCGCCTGGATCGAGCCCACTGCACGCTTGATGCAGCGTGCTGGCTTGGTTGTGGTGTCGGTTGAGTACCGTTTGGCAGATCAGGATGCGGCGCTTACTCCCTATGACAGCGTTGCCGATGCGCGGGCCGCCATGCGCTGGATGCGGCGCAATGCGCTGCGATTTGGAGTGGACCCGGCGCGGATCGCGGCTGGTGGCATCTCTGCTGGCGCGCACCTTGCTGCGGCCACTGCGGTATTTGACGAACCTTTTGGTGACGAGGTTTCGGCGCGCCCGGATGCGCTCGTGCTTTGGTCGCCGGCACTTGCAGTGTCGGGTGATGGTTGGTTCGGCAAGCTTGCCGGTGGCGCTGCGCGTGCCGCTGCGCTGTCTCCTGATCTGCATGTTCGTGCGGGGTTGCCGCCGGCGGTGGTATTGCAGGGGGAGCTGGATTCGGTGACTCCGGCCAACGGTGCGCGAAATTTCTGTGCCCACATGCAGGCGGTGGGGAACCGCTGTGAACTGACGATCTATCCTGGCGTGGGCCACCTGTTCACGCGCAATCTGCAGCAACAGGAGAATCCGGACTACAAGGCCATTGACCTGCAGGTGGATGCGGAAGCAGATCGTGTGGCGTTGGCTTTTCTGCAGGCGCTGGGCTTTGCTGCAAGGTGAACCGACGCAGGCGATGGTTCGTGGATGCGCTGGAACGTGCGATAATGCGCGTGGCGGAGTCGGCCAGACAGTCGCGTCATTCCTTCGGGAATGCCGAGGAAAGTCCGGGCTCCACAGGGCAAGGTGCCAGGTAACGCCTGGGCGGCGCAAGCCGACGGAAAGTGCAACAGGAAGATACCGCCGAACGGCCTTCGGGCGCGTGGTAAGGGTGAAATGGTGCGGTAAGAGCGCACCGCGAGTCTGGCAACAGACCGGCACGGCAAACCCCACCTGGAGCAAGACCAAATAGGGACCTAATGGCGTGGCCCGCGTCGGGTCCGGGTAGGTTGCTTGAGCGTTACGGTGACGTAGCGCCTAGAGGAATGACTGTCCACGACAAAACCCGGCTTATCGGCCGGCTCCGCCGCTTTCATCGCCTGGCGGGCGATGAAAGCCCCAAAGTTTTGCGTGGCAAAACTTTGGGCCCCGGGCCTCTGCCCTCCAATTCCCCGCGCCTGTCGGCGCGCCCCCTTTACTAAAGGGGGCTGTTGCTCTTCGGATTTTGTGCTGGGCTCGCTGCGCATCGTGGCGGGGAGGAGTGCGGGTGTGGCTTTTGTTGGGCTCTGGCTTCAGCTTCAGCTTCGGCTTCGGCTTCGGCTTCGGCTCTTGCTCTTGCTCTGGCTCTGGCTTTGGCTTGAGCTCTGGCTTTGGCTCCTGCTTCGCTGTTCTCTTTCCCTTCTCCCGCCTGCGGGGGAAGGTGCCCGGAGGGCGGATGGGGGGAGCTTTTGATCTGGCTTTGGCTGTGGGCCAAAGCCAAAGCCAAAGCCAAAGCCAAAGCGAGATCAAGCTCACCCCTCCCTAGCCCTCCCCTTCGCCTGCGGCGAAAGGGAGGGGATCAAACTTCAGCCAAGGTGAGGGGCCTAGGAGCCCAAGCCTTCTTTTCCAATCTTCACGCGCGCGTCTCCCAGATACACACCATCCGGGCCGAAGCGGCGTTCGTGGATGAATCCTCCTCCATCCTGGTCGATCGCCACGATGGTGCTGGCGCGGGTGCCGTAGTCGGTTCCACGGATGAACGCGCTCGAGAGCCGCCGCTCCAACTCCAGCGGAACCCCGGTAGCTGGTAGTTGCGCGTCCGCTGCCTGCTGCTCATCGGCCAGCGCAGCCCAAAGCGGCTCAAGGCCGTCGTCACCGGCAGCCAGCCAATCCTCAAGCACGCCCATCAGGCGCCGGGTCTTGGGCCAGGGCGCATCCAGTGCGCCGTTGGACATGCCGTGCACGCCCGGCGCCAGATCTTGTCGCGCCTGCGGATGGTTGCCCAGATAACTGCAACTCTCGGCATCGACGATTAACAGGTTGAATGGTGCAAACTCCGGCGCCCGGCTCGCCAGGTTGTCGGCATAGTCCTTGGCCGCCTGTCCGTCAGCCAGGTAGCTGGCGATCAGTTCGCCACGCGAAGGCCCGCCTGCGGCTGCGCTTGGGTCACGCACATTGGTGACCACGGCGGCCTGCCCGCGCAGATTCCCGCCCATCCAGCTGCCGCCGGAGCGCAGGTCGCGGCCGGCGATCACTTTGTCGCAGGGCGATGGCCAACGCTGCAGGGGCGCGGTGGGGCGGACGTGGAATTCGTCACGGTTGCCGGCCATGAGCAGGCGCCAATGCGGGTGGGTTTTCCAGGCGAGGGCGACGAGGCACATGCACGGAGTGTGCCGTTTTGCGCGTGTGTCAGCCATGTGCGGCTGAATGGCGGCTGGGCTACGGGTCCATTTTCACGCTGCCTCTACACCACTGAATTTCATACAAATCTCAAAATTTGAGGTAAACCAGTAACTTGTGGATAAACCTTGAACAACTCTCTAAACATTGGCGCAAACCATTGATGCGGCAGGTGATTTTATGCGTGGAAAGTTGTTGACAACCCTAAGGCCGCTGCTAAGGTGGGCATCAGAGGGGAAACCGGGTTTTTTGTGGTTTTTCGTGGTTCAATAACTTCCCAAGCAAAATCAACGAACGGGTGCCATAGGCGTGTTCCAGGGTGAGACTGCCATCACGGTTGACGACAAGGGACGCATGGCGGTGCCAACCGCCTACCGCGACCTGGTCGCGCGTGCCAGCAGTAATCGTCTTGTGCTGACCTACAACCCGTTCGAAGCTGGTTGCTTGTGGTTGTACTCAGAGCAGGAGTGGGAGCGGGTGCGGGACGACGTAATGGCAAAGCCCAATACCCAGCGCGTAGTGCGCACCCTGCAGCAGAAGCTTGTCGGCTCGGCCGCCCATCTGGAACTGGATGGCAATGGCCGTATCAGCCTGCCGTCCAGTCACCGCAGCGCGGTGGGCATCGAGAAGAAAGCCGTGCTGATGGGCATGGGTGAAAAGTTTGAATTGTGGAGCGAGCAAGCGCATCGCGCACTGATCCAGCAGACGTTGTCTGACGAGGATCTGGGCGATGGGCTTCTCGATCTGAAGTTGTGAGCCGGGGTGCCCGGGTGCGCGGAGGAGCGCAGGCCGGTCACCCAGCGGTGTCGCAGCCGCCGGCAGCTCACCTGCCGGTGCTGTACACCCAGGTCCTTGACGGCCTGAGGGTGATCGAAAGCGGTACTTATCTGGATGGCACGTTCGGTCGTGGCGGTCATGCCGGCGGCGTGTTGCGTCAGCTCGGCCCGGACGGGCGCTTGCTGGTCATGGATAAGGACCCCGAAGCCATTGCCGTGGCCGAGCGCGATTTCGCGCCGGACGGTCGTGTCGCCATCTATCGCGGCAGCTTTGCCGATCTGCTGGACTGGAGCGAAACCGCTGCCGGTCTGGATGGCGTTCTGTTCGACCTGGGCGTGTCCTCGCCGCAGCTCGACGTGGCCGAGCGTGGTTTCAGTTTTGGCAAGGACGGCCCGCTGGATATGCGCATGGACCCGGACTCGGGTGAAAGCGCAGCGGATTGGTTGAACCGCGCCGAAGACCGCGAAATCGCCGACGTGCTGTTTACCTATGGCGATGAGCGCCAGAGCCGCCGCATCGCCCGTGCCATCGTTGCCCGTCGCGACAAGCAGCCGTTCACGCGTACCGCTGAACTGGCCGAGCTGATCGCCTCGGTGATGCCGCGCGGCAAGGACAAGATCCATCCTGCGACGCGCAGCTTCCAGGCCATCCGCATCCACATCAACCGCGAACTGGCTGACCTTGAAGCCGGCCTGGACGCGGCGATGGCGCGGCTCAAGCCCGGCGGCCGTTTGGCGGTGATCAGCTTCCACTCGCTGGAAGACCGTATCGTCAAGCAATTCATGAACCGCCATGCCAAGGCGCCGCCGACCAATCGTCGGCTGCCCGAGTTGCACGCGTTCGTGCCGACGCTGGAGCTGATCGGCGGTGCCATCAAGGCCGACGACGACGAGCTGGCGATGAACCCGCGCTCGCGCAGCGCGGTGCTGCGTGTGGCACAGAAGTGCGAGGTGGCTGGATGAGCCGCCTGCTGTTGATCGTCCTGCTGGCATGCACGATTGCCTCGGCAATCGGCGTGGTGTTCATGCGCCATCGCCACCGCCAGCTGTTCGTCGAGCTATCCAAATTGGAACACGCGCGCGACGAGATCAACATCGAGTTCGGCCGCCTGCAGCTGGAACAGGCAACCCTGGCCCAGGCCACGCGCGTGGACCAGGAAGCCCGTGGCCGCCTGGGCATGAAGTTCCCCGAGGCCGCTGACATCGTGGTGATTCGACCATGAACAAGCCCAGCCGCAACCGTACTCGTACGCAGTTCAATCTGCGCAACCGCATGCTGATGGTCGGCGTGGGGCTGGGTCTGTGCGCGGTGACGCTGGTTGGTCGCGCGGCGTATGTGCAGCTGATCAACAATGATTTCTATCAGCGCGAAGGCGAGGCCCGCTTCCTGCGCGATGTGCCGATCCCGACTTCGCGCGGCATGATCACCGATCGCAATGGCGAGCCGGTGGCGGTGTCCACGCCGGTGGCCTCGATCTGGGTCAACCCGCAGGAGCTGCTGCGCACGCCGGAGCGTATTCCCGAGTTGGCGCGCGCGCTGTCGTTGCCAGTGGACGAACTGACCACCAAGCTGACCCAGAAGGCCGACAAGGAATTCATGTACCTGCGCCGCCGGATCAATCCGGACGTGGCCGAGCAGGTAGTGGCGCTGAAGATTCCTGGTGTGTTCTCGCAGCGCGAGTTCCGTCGCTATTACCCGCAGGGTGAGGCGATGGCGCATGTGCTGGGTTTCACCAATATCGATGATCTTGGCCAGGAAGGCCTGGAGCTGGCCTTCGACGAATGGCTGCGCGGCAAGCCCGGCGCCAAGCGTGTCATCCGCGACCGCAAGGGAGCGATCGTCGAGAGCATCGATCTGGTGCGTCCTGCCGAGCCGGGCAAGGACCTGACCCTGAGCATCGATCGCCGCATCCAGTTCCTGGCGATGCGCGAGCTGCGCAATGCGGTCACCACCAACAAGGCGGCTGGCGGTTCCATCGTGATCATGGATGTGGCCACCGGTGAAGTGATGGCCATGGCCAACCTGCCGACCTACAACCCGAATTCGGTCAGTGGCGCGACTCCGGATACGCGCCGCAATCGTGCCGTCACCGATCTGGTCGAGCCCGGCTCGACGATGAAGCCGCTGACCATTGCCACCGCGTTGCAGAACCACGTGGTTACTCCGGACACGATCATCGACACCAACCCGGGCTATATGTCGCTGGGTCGTTACACCATCCGTGATGTGCCACGTAACAACGGCGTGCTCAATGTCACCGGCGTGATCACCCGCAGCTCGAACATCGGCGCGGCCAAGATCGTGGCGCGCATTCCGGACCAGACCTTCTATGACTCGGTGCGTGGCTTCGGCTACGGCGTCGCCCCGCACAGTGGCTTCCCCGGTGAGTCGGCCGGTGTGGTCGCGCGCCCGGGCAGCCCGAGCTGGTATGGCACCACCAAGACCACCATGTCCTACGGCTATGGCCTGTCGGTGACGCCGCTGCAGATCGCGCAGGCGTACTCGGCACTGGCCAATGGCGGACAGGTGATCCAGCCCACTTTCATCAAGGGCCAGCGCAATGAAGCACGCCAGGTCATCGACCCGGAGGTCGCGCGCGAAGTCGTGCGGATGATGGAAACCGTGGTCACCAATGGCGGCGCCAAGCAGGCAGCGATCCTTGGTTACCACGTTGCCGGCAAGACCGGCACGGCGCGTAAGAACGGCCCCAACGGCTACGAGCGCGGCCACTACAACCTGCTGTTCGCCGGTGTCGTGCCGGCTACCGCACCGCGCTATGCGGCGGTGATCGTGGTCAACGACCCGCAGGGCTCGCTGCAGTACGGCGGCCTGGTCTCCGCACCGGTGTTCCATCACGTGATGGAGGGCACGCTGCGCTTGATGGACGTGCCGCCGGACGACATCCAGTCGTGGCTGGCCGCGCAGGCCGCAGGCAAGGTGGGGGGCAAGCCGGGTAGCAGTGCTGCGCCGCTGCCGATCCCGCAGGACCCGGACGAGGCACCCAATGCCACGGCCGAATTTGATGCCGCACTGCCGACGGCTGTCGCTCCGACGCCTGCCGCCACGGAGGTGCGCCAGTGAGCCACACAATGAAGTTGTCACAGCTGCTGCCGGATCTGGTCCTGTCACAGGACCCGCAGATCGGCGGCCTGGTATTGGATTCAAGGCATATCAGGGCCGGTGATGCGTTCGTCGCAATCGCCGGCTTTGGTGCGCATGGGCTGGGCTTTGTCGAGCAGGCCAAGGCCGCCGGCGCGGCCGCGATCCTGTTTGATCCGCCGGCTCCGGCCGAACTGCCGGCACCGGCCGATGCCATCGCCGTGCCCGGCCTGCGTTCGCGCATGGGCGCGATGGCCGACCAGTTCCACGGCCAGCCGTCGCGGGCAATGACGATGGTTGGTGTCACTGGCACCAACGGCAAAACCTCGACCGTGCAGCTGCTTGGCCAGGCCTGGCATCTGCTGGGTACGCTCAGCGGCTCGATCGGCACCTTGGGTGTTGGCCTGTATGGCGATGTTGTGCCGACCGGCTTCACCACGCCACTGGTGCTGCAGATGCATGAAGTGCTGGCACAGCTGCGCGATGGCGGTGCCAAGGCCGTGGCGATGGAAGTCAGCTCGCACGCCCTGGATCAGGGCCGCGTCGATGCTGTGCACTACGATGTGGCGGTATTCACCAATCTCACCCGTGACCATCTTGATTACCACGGCGACATGGACGCCTACGGCGCTGCCAAGGCCAAGCTGTTCCATCGTCCGGGCCTGAAGGCTGCAGCGATCAATCTGGACGACGCGTTCGGTCGTGAACTGATCACCACCTTGGCAGCGGACGTGCAGGCCATTGGCCTGAGCTCGACCGGCCAGGCTGGTGCCACCATCCGCGCCGAGAATCTGCTGCTGGACGGGCAGGGCTTGGGTTTTGATCTGGTAATCGGCGAAGAGCGCCACGCGCTGCGTTCGCCGCTGCTGGGCCGCTTCAACATCGATAATCTGCTGGCCGTGGCCGGTGCGCTGCATGGTCTGGGCGAAACCAGCGCCAGCATCGCCAAGGTGCTGGGCCAGCTGCAGCCGATCCGTGGCCGCATGAATCGCCTCGGCGGTCAGGGCGAACCGACCGTGGTCATCGATTACGCCCACACCCCCGACGCGCTGGAGCAGGCGCTGCGCAGCCTGCATGGCCATCTGGATGGCCGACTGCTGTGCGTGTTCGGCTGTGGTGGCGAGCGTGACACCGGCAAGCGCCCGCAGATGGCGGCGATTGCCGAAGAATTGGCCGACGTGGTGTTCGTCACTGACGATAATCCGCGCGGCGAGAATGGTGACGTGATCGTCGCCGACATCATGGCCGGCTTCGTGACGCCTGCGCAGGTGGCCGTGGTGCGCGATCGCGCCCGCGCCATCGATGCCGCAGTCGCACAGGCAGGGGCCGGCGACATCGTGTTGATCGCCGGCAAGGGCCATGAGCCCTACCAGGAGATTGCAGGTATCAAACATCCTTTCGATGACACCGATGTGGCATCGCGCGCGCTGCAGGCACGCCGTTCCACTGCTGCGGAGGTGCGCCAATGAAGCGTGCACCTCTGTCGTTGATCGCGCATTGGGCCGGTGGCGAAATCCATGGCGATGACGCCAGCATCGATGCGCTCAGCAATGACACCCGTACGCTGGCAGCAGGCAGTCTGTATGTGGCCCTGCGCGGTGAGCGTTTCGACGGCCACGACTTTGCCGCCAATGCGGTAGAGCAGGGTGCTGGTGCGTTGCTGGTGGAGCGTCTGTTGCCGCTGGAAGTACCGCAGATCGTGGTCGCAAACACCGAGCTGGCACTGGCCAGAATTGCCGCCGCGATGCAGCAGCAGCGCGCCACCCGCGTGTTTGCCATCACCGGCAGCAACGGCAAGACCAGCGTGAAAAACCTGTTGCTGGCTGTCATGCAGCACGCCGCTGCGGTGCTGGGCCAGCATGTCTACGCGACGCCGGGCAACCGCAACAACGAGATCGGCCTGCCGTTGGCAGTGATCGATGCGCCGGAAGATGCCGACTTTGCCATCTACGAGATGGGTACCGGCAAGCCGGGTGATATCGCCTATCTGACCGCTATCGCTGCCCCGGATGTGGCTATCGTCAACAATGTCGCACCAGCACATCTGGAGCGCATGGGCAGCCTGCTGGAGATCGCCAACACCAAGGCGGCCGTCTATGACGATCTGCGCGATGGTGGTGTTGCGGTGATCAACGCCGACGATGCGTTCTCGCCGTACTTTGCATCGCGCGCTGGCGCGCATCAGGTGATCCGCTTCGGTCTGGAAGTCAGTGCCGACGTCACCGCGACCAGCATCGTGCTGGATGAGGCCGGCTCACGCTTCCAGCTGCGCACGCCGCAAGGCGATGCCGCCGTGGTGCTGCAGTTGCCGGGCCGTCAC
Source organism: Stenotrophomonas sp. STEN018 (assembly GCF_056760235.1). Taxonomy (NCBI): domain Bacteria; kingdom Pseudomonadati; phylum Pseudomonadota; class Gammaproteobacteria; order Lysobacterales; family Lysobacteraceae; genus Stenotrophomonas; species Stenotrophomonas sp. STEN018. Next base: position 14,804 of record NZ_JBRREK010000052.1, on the reverse strand, counting down.
AACGTACTCAACGCACTGGCTGCCGCCTCGATGGCATTGGCGGCAGGGGTTGCCTTGCCGCTGGTGGTCGAAGGGCTGGCGCAGGCGCGCCCGGTTGCTGGTCGCCAAGTGGCGCAGCTGCTGGACAACGGCGCTGTGCTGATCGACGACAGCTACAACGCCAACCCGGGTTCACTGGCTGCGGCAATCACCGCGCTGGCGGCCGGCAAAGGCGAAGGCTGGCTGGTGCTGGGTGACATGCGTGAACTGGGCCCGGACGCGCAGGCACTGCACGCGGAGGCTGGCCAGCGTGCCCGCGAAGCTGGGCTGAAGCGTCTGTACACGCTGGGCCCGCTGAGCGCAGCGGCATCGGCGGCATTCGGCGAAGGCGGGCGTCACTTCGACTCCCACGCCGCGCTGGCTGCCGCGCTGCAAACCGAACTTCATGCTGGCGTGCGTTGCCTGGTCAAGGGCTCGCGCGGCAGCGCCATGGACAAGATCGTGACTGCGCTGTTGAAGCGCGGCGAGGACACTACACATGTTGCTTGAATTGGCCCGTTGGCTACAGCAGTTGGACGGCCTGTTCCGGTTGTTCAACTACATCACCTTCCGCGGCATCCTCGCCGCCCTGACCGCATTGTCGCTGTCATTGTGGTTGGGCCCGATGGCGATCCGTCGCCTGGCCCAGCTCAAGGGTGGCCAGCCGATCCGCAAGGACGGCCCACAATCGCATTTCTCCAAGGCCGGTACGCCGACCATGGGCGGTGGCTTGATCCTGACCACGGTGCTGGTCTCGGTGCTGCTATGGGGCGACCTGCGCAACCGCTATGTGTGGCTGGTGTTGGTGGTGATGCTGTGCTTCGGTGCGATCGGCTGGTACGACGACTGGTTGAAGATCGCCAAGCGCGATCCGAACGGCCTGAAGTCGCGCTGGAAGTACGCGCTGCAGTCGATCTTCGGTCTGGCCGCAGGCATCTTCCTGTACAAGACCGCGGTAGTGCCGGCTGAGCTGACCTTCTACATCCCGATGTTCAAATCGATTGCGCTGCCGCTGGCAGGCATCAGCTTCGTCGCGATTGCCTACTTCTGGATTGTGGGTTTCTCCAACGCGGTCAACCTGACCGATGGTCTGGATGGTCTGGCGATCATGCCGACGGTGCTGGTGGCCTGTGCGCTGGGCGTGTTCGCCTATGCCTCGGGCAACGCGGTGTTCTCCAGCTACCTGCAGATCCCGCAGATTCCCGGTGCCGGTGAGCTGGTCATCATCTGTGCGGCGATTGCCGGCGCGGGCCTGGGCTTCCTCTGGTTCAACACCTATCCGGCCATGGTGTTCATGGGCGACGTCGGTGCACTGGCGCTGGGCGCGGTGCTCGGCACCATCGCGGTGATCGTGCGCCAGGAACTGGTGCTGGTGATCATGGGCGGCGTGTTCGTGATCGAAACCCTGTCGGTGATGATCCAGGTGGCTTCGTTCAAGCTCACCGGCAAGCGCGTGTTCCGCATGGCGCCGATCCACCACCACTTTGAGCTGAAGGGCTGGCCGGAGCCGCGTGTGATCGTGCGCTTCTGGATCATCTCGGTGGTGCTGGTGTTGATCGGCCTGGCAACCCTGAAGGTGCGCTGATGGACGACTACGCGCGTCAGGCAACCCGACTCGAAGCCATCGGTGGCAGCTACGACAAGTGGCTGCTCGGCGCCGCCGTGGCGCTGGCTTCGATCGGGATCGTGATGGTAGCTTCCAGCTCCATCGCGCTGACGCAGAGTCCGTTCTATTACCTGACCCGCCACCTGATCTTCATCGCCATCGGCGTGGTCCTGGCCGCGGTGACGATGCGGGTGGAGCTGAAGGAAATCGAGAAGTACAACCAGCTGCTGTTGCTGGGCTGCTTCGCCCTGCTGATCGTGGTGTTCGTGCCGGGCCTGGGCAGCAGCGTCAACGGCGCGCAGCGCTGGATAAACCTGGGCGTCTCCAAATTCCAGACCGTGGAAGCGGTCAAGGTGCTGTACATCGTCTGGTTGTCCAGCTATCTGGTGCGCTTCCGCGACGAGGTCAACGCCACCTGGCAGGCCATGCTCAAGCCGGTTGGCGTAGTCGGCGTGCTGGTTGTGCTGCTGCTGCTGCAGCCTGACTTTGGTTCGTCGATGCTGTTGTTGGGCATCACCACCTGCATGCTGGTGCTGGGCGGTGCGCAGATCAAGCGCATCATCCTGCCGGTGCTGCTGCTGTTGCCGGGCCTGATCGCGCTGGTGATCTTCGAGCCTTACCGCATGCGCCGCGTCACCTCGTTCATGGACCCGTGGCAGGACCAGTTGGGTTCGGGTTACCAGTTGTCCAACGCGCTGATGGCGATCGGCCGTGGCGAGTGGACTGGCGTGGGCCTGGGGGCATCGATCCAGAAGCTCAACTACCTGCCCGAGTCGCATACCGACTTCATCTTCTCGGTGATTGCCGAGGAGCTGGGTTTCCTTGGCGTGTGCGGCATCATCAGCCTGTACGCGCTGCTGGTCGGCCGCGCGTTCTGGCTGGGCCTGCGCTGCATTGAAATGCGTCGCCACTTTGCCGGCTACATCGCCTTCGGCATTGCGCTGTGGATCAGCCTGCAGACCTTCGTCTCGATTGGCGTCAACCTGGGCATGCTGCCGACCAAGGGCCTGACCCTGCCGCTGATTTCTTCCGGCGGTTCCAGCGTGATGATGACCTGCGTGGCAATGGGCCTGCTGCTGCGCGTGTCCTACGAATACAACCGTGCGGTGCGTCGCCAGGAAGTCCGCGAGGACCTCGACGGCGCCGAACTGGACGTGGCCGATGTGCACGACGCCGCACCGGCTGAGCCGCGCATGGACACCGCAACCGCGGTTGCCGCCGCAGCGCAGAGCAGCGCTGCGCGTGGCACCAGCCGCATGCAGCAGCGGGTCGAGCCAACCTTCGGGAGGATTGCGTAATGGCATCCCCGAATACCAATCAAGACCAGCGTCCGGTGATGATCATGGCCGGCGGTACCGGCGGGCATATCTTCCCGGGTCTGGCGGTGGCCAAGGTGTTGCGCGAGCGCGGTATTCCGGTCACCTGGCTGGGCGCTGACGGTGCGATGGAAACCCGCCTGGTGCCGCAGCACGACATCCATGTCGACACGCTGGCCATCTCCGGCCTGCGCGGCAAGGGCAAGTTGGCCTTGCTGGGTGCACCGATCCGGGTGATGCGCGCGATTCGCAGTGCAGGTTATGTACTACGTGATCGCAAGCCGCGTGCGGTGGTGGCCTTCGGTGGCTTCGCTTCCGGTCCGGGTGGCATCGCTGCGCGCCTGCATGGCCTGCCGCTGCTGGTGCACGAACAGAACCGTGCGCCAGGCATGACCAACCGTATCCTGTCGCGCTTTGCGCGCCGTGTGCTGTCCGGCTTCCCGGGTAGCTTTGCCGATGGCAAGGAAGAAGTGGTTGGCAATCCGGTGCGTGCCGAGATCGCCGCATTGCCGGCACCTGAACAGCGCTTGGCCGGTCGTAGTGGGCCGATGCGGGTGTTGGTACTTGGCGGCAGCCAGGGCGCACGTGCCCTGAACAACGCCATGCCCAAAGCCTTGGCCGCGTTGGGCAGCAGCGTCGCCATCGAAGTCTGGCACCAGTGTGGCGAGAAGCTGCACGAAGAAGCACTGCAGGCCTACCGCACTGCAGGCGTGGAAGGCCGCGTCGACATGTTCATCAAGGACATGGCGGCTGCCTACAGCTGGGCTGATCTGGTGGTGTGCCGTTCCGGTGCGTCGACATTGGCCGAGTTGTGCGCTGTCGGTATCGGCAGCGTGCTGGTGCCGTTCGCCGCCGCAGTCGATGACCACCAGACCCGCAATGCCGAATATCTGGTCGAACGCGGTGCCGCCGAGCTGCTCAAGCAGGACGACGCGCTGGCGATCAACCTGGAAGGCGTGCTGCGCACGCTGGCAAACAATCCCGGCCACCGCATGCAGATGGCGCAAGCCGCGCGTGCGTTGGCCAAGGTCGATGCGGCCGAACGCATCGCAGACATCATTCTTGAGGAAGCAGCATGAACACGGCATCGCGCACCCGCGCCCGCCACACCGGAGGCCGGGCATGATCCGCCGCCTCAACGACACCACCGACCTGGTCCGCGCCTTCCCGCGCGTGCATTTCGTCGGCATCGGCGGCACCGGCATGAGCGGTATTGCCGAAGTGATGCTGACCCTGGGTTATGAAGTTTCCGGTTCCGACAACGCTGACAATGCAGCTACCCGCCGTCTGGCCCGGCTGGGCGCGCGCGTGATGCGCGGTCACTCCGCTGCCAACGTGCTGGGCACGGATTGCATCGTGGTTTCCAGCGCCATCCGCGAAGACAACCCCGAGCTGATGGAAGCGCGCAGCCAGCGTATTCCGATCATGCCGCGCGCGGCGATGCTGGCCGAGCTGATGCGCTTCCGTCGCGGCATCGCCGTCGCCGGTACCCACGGCAAGACCACTACCACCTCGCTGACCGCTGCCATCCTGAGCGAAGGCAAGCTGGACCCGACCTTCGTGATCGGCGGCCAGTTGCTGGCTGCTGGTGCCAACGCCAAGCTGGGTGGCGGGCAGTGGTTGGTTGCCGAGGCCGATGAAAGCGATGGCAGTTTTCTGCGTCTGAATCCGTTGGTGGCGGTGATCACCAATATCGACGCCGACCATCTGGAGAACTACGGCAACGACTTTGCCCGTGTGCAGGCCGCATTCGCCGAGTTCCTGCAGCGGCTGCCGTTCTATGGTCTGGCGGTGCTGTGTATCGATGACCCGGAAGTGGCCGCGCTGGCTGCCAAGACGCCGCGTCACGTGATGAGCTACGGCCTGAGCAGCAATGCCGACGTGCGTGCCGAAGACGTAGTGCAGGATGGCCCGCGCATGCGCTTCACCCTGCGCCTGCCGGAAGGCACCAGCGTGCCGGTGGTGCTGGCACTGCCGGGCAAGCACAACGTGCTCAATGCACTGGCCGCCGCTGCGGTGGCCTGGCAGTTGGGCGTTGCACCGGGAGACATCGCTGCAGCGCTGGAGAAGTTCGAAGGCGTTGGCCGTCGCTTCAACGACCTGGGCGAAGTCACCACTCACAAGGGCGCCAAGGTGCGGGTGATCGACGACTACGGTCACCACCCGCGCGAGCTGGAAGCGGTGTTCGCCGCTGCCCGTGGCGGTTGGCCGGACAAGCGCCTGGTGGTGGCTTTCCAGCCGCACCGTTACAGCCGTACCCGCGATCAGTTCGATGCGTTCGCAGCCGTGCTGTCGGAAGTGGACGCGCTGGTGTTGAGCGAGGTTTACCCGGCTGGCGAAGCGCCGATTCCCGGTGCCGATTCCAAGTCGCTGGCGCGCGCCATCCGTGCGCGCGGCCGCAGCGAGCCGGTGGTGGTGAGTCATTCCGCCGATCTGGCCTCGGTGCTGCCTGACGTACTGCAGGACGGCGATCTGCTGCTGATGATGGGAGCCGGCGACATTGGTGCCGTTGTCCAGCAGGTGATCACCGAAGGCTTCAAGGAGGCCAAGGGCGAATGATGCCTATCGCGCTGCCGCTGCGCCGTACCCACGCAACCGCTTCGCGGGCTGCGACGGTGGCCTGCGGCCGCGCTGCAGGGGAGGGCGCACGATGAATGCCATCCTGCGCATGCTCGCCTGGTTGCTGGCCATCGCCCTGGTGGTGTTGCCGGTGGTGGCCGTGGTCAACGGTTGGGTCGGCGCCGAGCGCTGGCCGCTGGCCAAACTGCGCGTGCATGGCGAGTTCAAGCGCGTGCCGGCTGAAGAACTGCAGAAAACCTTGCTGCCGTATGCACGCTCGGGTTTCTTCGCGGTGAAGTTGCAGGACGCGCAGGCCGCAGTGGAAAGGCTGCCGTGGGTGGAAAGCGCGCAGGTGCGCAAGCAGTGGCCGGATGTGCTGGAAGTGAGCATCGTCGAGCACCGTCCGTTTGCACGCTGGGGCAAGGATCGCCTGCTGTCCGAGCAGGGCCGCTTGTTTGCGGTGCCGCACGGTCTGGAGAACGCACCGCTGCCCGAACTTGATGGCCCTGATGGCATGACCACCGAAGTGGTCGAGCTGTACAACGATTCACGCGCACTGTTCGCACCGGCAGGTGTGGACGTACGCAAAGTCGCAATGGACGCGCGCGGCAGCTGGTCGCTGGCGCTGGATAACGGCACCGAAGTGATCATTGGTCGAAATGATGCACGCTCACGCCTGGGCCGCTTCGTGCGCGTGTTGCCGCAGCTGACCCGCACCCAGGTGCCGATCGTGCGCGCCGACCTTCGCTATACCAATGGATTCACGCTGAGCTGGGGAACCCCACCGCCGGCAACAAAGCAGACGCAGGAAAGGACATGAATCGCAAGGGAGATAAATCACTGATCGTTGGCCTGGATATCGGCACCTCCAAGGTGGTGGCGCTGGTCGGCGAGTATTCGCCTGGCAGCCCGATCGAGGTCATTGGTATCGGCTCGCATGAATCGCGCGGTCTCAAGCGCGGCGTGGTGGTGGATATCGAATCCACCGTGCAGTCGATCCAGCGCGCCATCGAAGAAGCCGAGCTGATGGCCGGCTGCGAGATCCGTTCGGTGTACGCCTCGATCTCCGGCAACCACGTGCAATGCCGCAACTCGCAGGGCATCACCCCGATCCGCGAAGGCGAAGTGAGCTGGGGCGATCTGGATCGCGTGCTGGACGCGGCCAAGGCCGTGGCCATCCCCGCTGACCAGAAGATCCTGCATGCGATCCCGCGCGAGTACGTGCTCGACGATTCGCAGGAAGGCATTCGTAACCCCGTCGGCATGACCGGCGTACGTCTGGAAGTGCACGCCCACCTGGTGGTGTGCGCACAGTCTGCCGCTGCCAACGTCAGCAAGTGCGTGCAGCGCTGCGGTCTGCAGGTCGATGACCTGGTGCTGTCCTCGCTGGCATCCAGCGTGGCCGTGCTGACTGCCGATGAGCGCGAGCTCGGCGTGGTGATGGTCGACATCGGCGCCGGGACCACCGATATCGCGGTGTTCATCCAGGGCGCGATCTGCCATACCGCTTCGCTGCCGATTGCCGGTGACCACGTCACCAACGACATCGCCCACATGCTGCGCACGCCCACGCCGGAAGCGGAGCAGATCAAGGTGCGTTATGCCTGTGCGCTGGCACAACTGGCAACGGCCGAAGAAAGCATCCAGGTGCCGTCGGTCGGTGATCGTCCGCCGCGTCGCATGCCGCGTCATTCGCTGGCGCAGGCAGTGCAGGGCCGTTACGAAGAAATTTTCGAGATGGTGCAGGCCGAACTGCGCCGCTCGGGCTTCGAGGAAATGGTGCGCGCGGGCCTGGTGCTCAGCGGCGGTGCCTCGAAGATGGAAGGCGTGGTCGAGCTGGCCGAGGAAATGCTGCAGATGCCGGTACGCGTGGGCATCCCGCAGCACGTCACCGGGCTGGGCGAAGTGGTCGGCAATCCGGTGCATGCCACCGGCGTCGGCTTGCTGCTGATGGGCAGCCAGATCGAACACCCACGGCGTCCGTCGCTGCCCACCGGGCGCGCCGGCAGCATGTTCAACAAATTGAAGAATTGGTTCCGCGGCGAGTTCTGAGCGCGGCACCGGTGGTAGGGCAGTGAGGCAGTCAGCAGGACAAGCAGTAAGGCAAGACGAAGTGCAGTAACGCAGTCATTGAAGCAAGCAACAACCACCGTGCAGGGGCAACCCGAAGCGGTACACCTAAAACAACTCGCCGGTGCGGGCGGGCGCAGAAGGAGAAGGATTCTTCCCGGATGCTCGACCCAATCACGGCAATAGAGAGGACATGGACATGGCGCATTTCGAACTGATTGAAAAGATGGCACCGAACGCGGTGATCAAGGTCGTTGGCGTGGGCGGCGGCGGTGGTAACGCCGTGGCGCACATGGTCAACAGCAGCGTGGATGGCGTGGAATTCATCACTGCCAACACCGACTCGCAGGCCATCAAGAATTGTGGTGCCAAGCTGCAGCTGCAGCTGGGCACCAACGTAACCAAGGGTCTGGGCGCAGGCGCAAACCCGGAAGTCGGTCGCCAGGCCGCATTGGAAGACCGTGAGCGCATCATGGACGCCCTGCAGGGTGCGGACATGGTGTTCATCACCGCCGGCATGGGCGGCGGTACCGGCACCGGTGCTGCACCGGTGGTGGCGCAGCTGGCCAAGGAAATGGGCATCCTGACCGTGGCCGTGGTCACCAAGCCGTTCCCGTTCGAAGGCCGTCGCCGCATGCAGGTGGCGCTGAAGGGCATCGAGGAGCTGAGCCAGCACGTCGATTCGCTGATCACCATCCCGAACGAAAAGCTGATCACCGTGCTCGGCCGCAACGCCACCATGGTGCAGGCCTTCCGTGCTGCCAATGACGTGCTGCAGGGCGCCGTGCAGGGCATCGCCGATCTGATCGTGCGTCCGGGCCTGATCAACGTCGACTTCGCCGACGTGCGCACCGTGATGTCGGAAATGGGCCTGGCCATGATGGGCACCGGCACCGCACGTGGTGATGACCGCGCCCAGGCTGCTGCCGAAGCCGCGATCCAGAACCCGCTGCTGGACGACGTGAACCTGGCCGGCGCCAATGGCGTGCTGGTCAACATCAGCGCCGGCACCGACATCACCATGAGCGAGTTCGACGAAATCGGTCGCACCGTGCACGCCTTCGCTTCGGAAGACGCCACCGTGGTGATCGGCACCGTGATCGATCCGGACCTGGGTGACGAGATCAAGGTGACCGTGGTCGCCACCGGCCTGAACCGTGCGGTTGCCAAGAACGCGCAGCGTCCGGGCGAGCGCGGCCCGATCAAGCTGGTGCGCAACGCCACCACCGGCCAGGCCGAGTTTGAAGAGTACGAAAGCCCGGCCGATGCCGTGGCCAAGGCCGTGGGTCACACCATGGGCATGGGCCTGCGTCGTCCGAGCTCGGACACCGTGTCTGCTTCCACCTCGTCGGCGTCGCCGGCTGCTGCAGAGCTGCCGAACGACTACCTGGACATCCCGGCGTTCCTGCGCCGCCAGGCTGACTGATGCGGTAGCGGGGGCCATCCAGACCCGATCATCGCGTGCGCCGGCAACGGCGCCGTGGGTCGGACTGGCTGGTTGCTGGATGCAGAGCTGATACGTCGGGGCTGTCCACCCCGGCGGGAATACCATGTCCTTTATCGCCGGGCCAAGGCCGGCCCGGCGATACTTTCGGTACTGGACGGAAGCTGACGGCCGAATCTGGCGCTGCAAAGGGCGCGTGTTAACGCGTGTTATTCTTGTTTGTCCCCCTGGCTGCGCTTGCGCGGCCCCTCCGGCCTTACATACACATGATCCAGCAACGCACTCTCAAGAACACGATCCGCGCCACCGGCGTCGGCCTGCACAGCGGTGACAAGGTCTATATGACCCTGCGCCCGGCACCGGTTGACCATGGCATCGTGTTCCGACGGGTGGATCTGGATCCGGTGGTGGAAGTCCCGGCGCGTGCCGATCTGGTCACCGAAGTCACCCTGTGCACCGGGCTGACCTGTGAAGGCGCCAAGATCCAGACCGTTGAACACCTGATGTCGGCCTTGGCCGGCCTCGGCGTGGACAACGTCATCGTCGAACTGTCCTCGGCCGAGCTGCCGATCATGGACGGCTCCTCCGGTCCGTTCGTGTTCCTGCTGCAGTCGGCAGGCATCGTCGAGCAGGGCGCGGCCAAGCGGTTCCTGCGCATCCTCAAGACGGTGGAAGTGCGCGACGGCGACAAGATCGCTCGCTTCGAGCCGTATGAAGGCTACAAGCTGGGTTTCACCATCCAGTTCGATCACCCGATGATCCCGGCCAAGCAGTCACGGGTGGAAATCGAGTTCTCCTCGGCCGCCTATATCAAGGAAATCTCGCGCGCCCGCACCTTCGGCTTCATGCGTGACCTTGAGTACATGCGTGAGCGCAACCTGGGCCTTGGCGGCTCGATGGACAATGCCATCGTGCTCGATGAGTTCCGCGTGTTGAACGACGACGGCCTGCGTTACACCGACGAATTCGTCCGCCACAAGATCCTGGACGCCATCGGCGACCTGTATCTGGCCGGTGGGCAGGTGCTGGGCGCCTACGAGGGCTTCAAGTCCGGCCATGCGCTCAACAACAAGCTGGTGCGCGCCCTTCTGGCCGACCAGAGCGCCTGGGAATGGGCCAGCTACGACTCGCCGGTAGCCGCCGAGCCGGTGCTGTACGGCATCCCGGCCTACGCCTAAGTTAAATAGCGGTGAGGTCGTAAGAGACACGGCCTTCACAGACTACGACCAGTCCTAATTGTCGTCATTGTGTGAACCCGATCCGGGTTCCAGTCTGAATTTAACTATTAATTAACAAAAGACTAACTCCTTCGCTGCATTCCGCGGCTAGGATTCCTGCTGGCTCCAATCCGGTCCGTAGGACGGTCGGATGGAGACCGGGGCCGATCAGGCGCCCGGTGGCCATTCAGGATTTTGTTGATTTCACATCCTGCAGGGCATCCAACGCGTCGCGCAGTCCTTTGTGCGTGGTTTCGCTTACTGCTGTGCTGCGTTGATCGTTACGCACTGGGGAGTGCGCAGACGCGGTCGCAGTTTTGACGGTCACCCGGGTGGCCTTCAGCCCGATGGATCGGGCCGCGTCGAGCAGCTGTTCTTCGGCAAGCCTTACTTTGGCGTGCCAGACCGGCGATTCGACGAGAAAAACGAGGTGTTCGCCGTCCACATTGGCCAACCGGCAACGGTTAGCCAGCGCCGGCGGCAAATGGGGGCGCAATTGCCGGTCCATCGCATCGAGCCACAGGGCTCGGCGCAGCGGATTACCTGCTTTGTCCGCCATCGCCGCTTCCAGCGCCTGTTTGGGCGCGGAACGGGAACGAACACTGGATTTCGGCTCTGACATAAGAATTTTTCAATGACATTTAAAAAGATCGTAATCAAAACGCGTGAACAGAAGGCTAAGACGCCCTTGTCACGTGTTCAGATGTTCTTCGAGGATCGTCCTCAAGCCCTGTTGGGTAGCGTACTTGGCCTTGGTTGCCTGATGGGCGTGGCCCTGAGCTTCGCCATCGGCATGGCCGGCGACGCGGCGCTGCAATCCAAGGTTGACCATCAGCAGCAGGAGCTGGCCAAGGTCCGCGCCGACGCGCAGACCCAGGTCAACGCACTGGCCGCCCGCCTCGGCGAGCTGCAGGCACAGGCCACCCGGCTCAACGCCCTGGGTGAGCGCCTGACCCAGATGGGCAAGTTGGAAGACGGCGAGTTCGACTTCCAGGAAACCCCGGGTATGGGTGAAGGCGAGCCCGGCCCGACCCAGGACATCCCAGTCAGCGCGGTAAACACCGACTTACAGGTGCTGGAGCAGCGTTTCGCTGCTTCAGGCAAGCAGTTGTCGGTGATGGAATCGCTGCTGTTCGACCACCAGCTCGAACAAAACGCCGTGCCTTCGCGCATGCCGATCCGCAACACCTACGTCACTTCCAGCTTCGGTGGCCGTGCTGACCCGTTCGGACGCGGTGTTGGCAACCACAAGGGCATGGACTTCCACGCCCGTGTCGGCGACCCGGTGCTGGCCGTGGCTGACGGCGTGGTCAGCTTCTCCGGGGTGAAGGGCGGTTACGGCAACGTGGTCGAAATCGACCATGGCAACGGCTACAAGACCCTGTACGCGCACAATTCGCGCCTGACCGTGCGTGAAGGCGGGCTGGTGCGGGCCGGGCAGGAAGTGGCCAAGGCCGGCTCCACTGGCCGTTCCACCGGTGCCCACGTGCATTTCGAGGTCTGGCAGAACGGCGTGGTGATGAATCCGCGCAAATTCCTTGGCGAGGGCGGCAATACGCCGGTCGGCCGGGTCAGCCGTGGCTGATGGGCGGCAGGTCAGCTCCGGCTGACTTGTTTGGGGGTGCTTGAAACCCAAGCATCCGCCCCAAGCTACAATAGGCGTTGCCATCGACAGGGCGCATTGCGCCCTGTTTCGTTTGTGACCGGTGAACCCAGGGGGTGAGCCAGGTCGCACGGCATTTCATTCAAACCGGTTCCTTCAATGATCAACAGCCTGCTTACCCGCGTTTTTGGCAGCCGTAACGAGCGCCAGCTTCGCCAGCTCAACCGTATCGTCGCCAAGATCAATGCCTTGGAACCGGAGATGCAGAAGCTCTCCGATGACCAGCTGAAGGCCAAGACCCCCGAGTTCCGTGAGCGCATCGCCGCTGGCGAAGCCTTGGACAAGGTGTTGCCGGAAGCCTTTGCGGTCTGCCGCGAAGCCTCCCTGCGCGTGCTGGGCATGCGCCACTACGACGTGCAGCTGATCGGCGGCATGGTGCTGCATCTGGGCAAGATCGCCGAAATGCGTACCGGTGAAGGCAAGACCCTGGTGGCAACGCTGCCGGTCTACCTCAACGCGCTGGAAGGCAAGGGCGTGCACGTGGTCACGGTCAATGACTACCTGGCCCGCCGCGACTCGGCGCAGATGGGCAAGCTGTACAACTGGCTGGGCATGAGTGTCGGCGTGGTCTACCCGGGCATGCCGCACAGCGACAAGCGCGAGGCCTACGGCAGCGACATCACCTACGGCACCAACAACGAATTCGGCTTCGACTACCTGCGTGACAACATGGCGCTGACCCGCGCCGACCGTTACCAGCGCGGCCTGCATTACGCCATCGTCGACGAAGTCGACTCCATCCTGATCGATGAGGCGCGTACCCCGCTGATCATCTCCGGTCCGGCCGACGATTCCCCCGAGCTGTACATCCGCGTCAACCGCGTGGTGCCGGGCCTGATCAAGCAGGAAACCGAAGAAGGCGAGGGCGACTACTGGGTCGACGAGAAGGGCAAGCAGGTGTTCCTGTCCGAAGCCGGCATGGAGCACGCCGAAGAGTTGTTGCGCGAAGCCGGCATCATCGGCGCCGACAACGACAACGGCCTGTACGCCGCGCAGAACCTGACCGTCGTCCACCACCTCAACGCCGCCCTGCGCGCGCACGCCATCTACCAGCGTGACGTGGACTACATCGTGCGCGACGGCGAAGTGGTCATCGTCGATGAATTCACCGGCCGTACCCTGGCCGGTCGTCGCTGGTCCGACGGCCTGCACCAGGCGGTGGAAGCGAAGGAAGGCGTGCCGGTACAGCGTGAGAACCAGACGCTGGCCAGCATCACCTTCCAGAACCTGTTCCGCATGTACAAGAAGCTGTCCGGCATGACCGGTACGGCCGATACCGAAGCGTTCGAATTCCAGAGCATCTACGGCCTGGAAGTGCTGGTCATTCCGACCAACAAGCCGACCGTGCGCAAGGACTACCCGGATCAGGTGTTCCTCAACCGCAAGGGCAAGTTCAACGCGGTGCTGGCGGACATTGAAGAATGCGCCAAGCGCGGCCAGCCGGTGCTGGTGGGTACCACCTCGATCGAAACCTCGGAAATGCTGTCCGAGCACCTGCGCAAGGCCGGCGTGAAGCACGAAGTGCTCAACGCCAAGCAGCATGATCGCGAAGCGACCATCGTTGCCAACGCCGGTCGTCCGGGCTCGGTCACCATCGCCACCAACATGGCCGGCCGCGGTACCGACATCGTGCTCGGCGGCTCGCTGGAAACCGAACTGCACGAGCTGGGTGAAGGCATCAGCGACGAGCAGAAGGCCGCAGTGAAGGCTGCATGGCAGGAGCGTCACGAAGCGGTCAAGGCTGCTGGCGGCCTGCACATCGTCGGCACCGAGCGCCACGAATCGCGTCGTATCGACAACCAGCTGCGCGGCCGTTCCGGCCGTCAGGGTGACCCGGGTTCGTCCCGCTTCTACCTGTCGCTGGAAGACAACCTGATGCGCATCTTCGCCTCTGACTGGGTGCAGAAGGCGATGCGCATGATGGGCATGAAGGAAGACGACGTCATCGAAGACCGCATGGTCAGCCGTCAGATCGAGAAGGCGCAGCGCAAGGTTGAGGCGCACAACTTCGACATCCGTAAGAACCTGCTCGACTTCGACGACGTCAACAACGATCAGCGCAAGGTGATCTACGGCCAGCGTGATGAGCTGCTGGACGCCGAGTCGGTCAAGGAAAACATCGACGGCATCCGTGGTGACGTGATCTATGACCTGGTGACCCGCTTCGTGCCGCCGAACTCGGTGGACGAGCAGTGGGACCTGCAGGGCCTGCAGGCCACGCTGGAAGGCGAGTTTGGCGTGGAGATGGACGTGGTCGGCCTGGTCAAGGCGCACGAAGAACTCGACGCCGAGGCAATCGCGCAGAAGGTCATCGACCGCGTGGACGAGCACTTCGCACAGAAGGAAGCGGCGGTTGGCGCCGAGACCATGCGCGCACTGGAAAAGCACGTGATGCTGACCGTGCTCGACCAGAGCTGGAAGGAGCATCTGGCACGCATGGATTACCTGCGCCAGGGCATCTACCTGCGTGGTTACGCGCAGAAGCAGCCCAAGCAGGAGTACAAGAAGGAAGCCTTCGAGCTGTTCTCGCAAATGCTGGAGGACGTCAAGCGTGAAGTGATCACCATGCTCTCGCGCGTGCGTGTGCGCAGCGAGGAAGAAGTGCTGGCGATGGAGCAGCTGGAGCGTCAGCAGGCCGAAGCACGCCTGCAGATGTCGCAGTTCCAGCACCAGGACAACGGTGGCTACAGCGCCGACGAGGAAGCCGCGGAAGTGATCGATGAGGCCAATGCGCCCAAGGTCGGCCGCAACGATCCTTGTCCCTGCGGAAGTGGCAAGAAGTACAAGCACTGCCACGGCCAACTGAACTGACAAAGAGCCCCGCCAAGTGCGGGGCTTTTTTTGAGCGCTGCCCCTGTAGTGCCGAGCCATGCTCGGCAGGGGCTTCACCGGTAATGCCTCAGCCGAGCAT